>CAMDEL010000117.1 GCA_945896765.1 Singulisphaera sp. GP187 | reverse complement strand
TACAGCGCATCGCCGAGAAAGCAGAGACCTTGCGACGAGCGAATTGGTGCTGTAAATGGCTGGATTTCGGTGGTTTTTCCTGCCCATGGCGTTCCATCATCGTTGCGACTGATTCCAGGAATCCATGCAAGCATGAGCGCACCATCTTGCGGAGAAATCAATGCGCGGCCCTTGCCGTCAAATGTCATGGAAACCCAACTGCCTTGGTCAGACTGTGCGCTTGCAAGAAGTTGAACAGAAAATCCGAGCGGAAGCGTCAGGCTTGATACGGGTGGTGCTGATTGAATGGCTCGAACTTCGATGTCGCGAAATCGAACTTCCATTGGATCGCCTTGATGCAGTTGAAATCCCATCAGGCCGTCACTGCGAAATCGCGAAGCATCGCCATCCGTGACATCAGACATCAGCACATTGTTCAGCCAATGCCGAACACGCGTTCCGTGCGCTTCGATGCGATAGTCGTTCCATTCTCCTGTATGAATTGACTTGCGAAGAACTTCGTCTGGTGCAAATTGTGCAACAACACGCTTTCCCGCTGGAGTAAATTCGACTTGTTCTCCGCGCGCGCTCATCAGTCCTCGACCAAGACCTTCATAGAGCACGCCGGAGTACTGATTCTGGCCATCAAAGTCCGCTTGAAATCCGGACAGATCGTTTTGTCCTTCTTTTCGCGAACTTCGATAATGAATCCCGCTATTACCGCCTGTCAATTTGATCTTGCATCGAAGGTCGAAATCTTGCGGCATATCGCCAGTCCATACGAGATACGTGCTCGCAGTCAGCGGATGTTCTGATGTCGATTGTCCGACGATACATCCATCTTGAACGCTCCAATATGATTTGTCACCCTCCCAACTTTCAAGTGTCTTGCCGTCGAATGGCTTGATCACGCCGTCATCTGCCGATGCAGCGAAACAGCAACAAATTGCCGAGGAAAGTGCGTAAATGCAGAGTGAACGTGTTGATGGAATATTCATTGAGTGGGCTTTCGAAACCAAAGAAGATGTTGGATTGGAAGGGACGAGTCGTTGCGTTCAAAGATCAATCCCGCTGCTTCAAGTTCGATGCGCGCTTGCGCTTGCGACATTTTATGCAGCGGCTTGATCGGCACATCGGGATCCTCTGCGCGATATTCAACGAGCGCAACTCGACCTCCGGGTCGAAGCGCGCGTGCGATTGATCGCATCATCTCCCAAGGATGATCGAATTCGTGGTATGCGTCGACGAGAAGAACAAGATCAACACTACTGGGAGCAAGGCAGACATCGTCGATCTTTCCCAAGATTGGCTTGATGTTGTCGATATTTTCGGTTCGTGCACGAGCGGCAAGAAAATCAATCATCTCTGGTTGGATGTCCACAGCGAAGACGATTCCGTTTGGCGCAACTGCGCGCGCAAGTGGCACAGTGAAATATCCACTACCTGCACCAATGTCCGCAACATCATCGCCGTCGCGCACGCCAAGAAGTTGCATTAACAAATCAGTTCGTTCTTCTGATTCGCGCGTGCCACGTTCGAGCCAATAGATCGCAGGGTGTCCCATCACCTGCGCAATCTCGCGGCCGAAATATGTGCGGCCAATTCCGTCGCGTGTTGCTTCTTCGTCGGTGTATGCATTCGCAGGGGGCGGATCGCTTGGCACGACCGAATCTTTGCGGTCAGATTCGCACGCGGAGAAAGCAGACAGAGCAATGCACGCACAAAGCAGTCGAACTGTCGGAAGAATTCTCACCCAAACAGCATATAGATAGAAGGAAGGCCCTCGTTCTAGAAACACGCAATTTGCGAAGCGATTACTATTTCAACATGAGTAAATTCTCTCGCGCTGGTGTGGGTATCGCAATCGCATTCTTGGTCAGCTTCAATTGCCCCGCAGACCAATCCGCATCGACATGGAATGTCGTGTTGGATGTCGCCCCCGATCCTGCCGTGATCACAGATGCCAGCATCCGCCAGCGAATCGTGGCGACAGGTTCGCCATGGCGAGTGCGTGACATCGAGTCTGGAGTCGAGATGCTGCTCATCCCGCCAGGAAAATTCATGATGGGAGCAAGTGTTGGCGATGCCGACGCAACTGCAGCCGAGCAACCTGCGCACGAAGTGATGATTTCAAAACCTTTCTATCTCAGTCGCACAGAAGTCACTCAAGATCAGTGGATGAAAATGATGGGTGCCAACCCAAGTCGCTTTCAACCGAGTGAATTTCTTGCTGCAGCGACCGCGACGCGCGAAAAACAAATTGTTGAAATCACCAATACTGGATTGACTCGTCAAGAAGCAGAACAAAAACTTGGACCGATACAAGTGCCGTTCGCTGCGACGGCGAATTGGCCTGTTGAATCGATGACTCAAGAAGAGTTGCAGTCGTTTCTGCAGAAGACTCATTTGCAGTTACCAACTGAAGCGCAGTGGGAATATGCGTGTCGTGCAGGAACGACTTCTGTGACATATGGCTCGCTCGACACGATTGCGTGGTGCGGCGCGAACTCTCAAGAGCACACGCATCCTGTCGCAACAAAAGTGGCCAACGCATTTGGTATGCACGACATGCTGGGAAATGTTTGGGAGTGGTGTTTGGATTCATACTCTGCCGATTCATACGCGGCGGGGAAAGGCGTCGTCACAGATCCGAGTGGTCCTGCATCTGCAGCGCAGAAAGTTATTCGTGGCGGTAATTGGCTCAGTTTGCCAAAGACTTGCCGCGCGTCGTATCGCATCGCAAGCGCTGCGGGCCATCCTGCATACGGATTCCGCGTCGCTCGAAATGTGAACTAGTCAACAACGAACAAGATTTTTTTCTAAGAGGTACTCTTTACAATATGAACACCTGGGCACGCGATATTGTTTTCCTGACGGCAAGCACCGCTCTCTTGGTCGGTTGTTCGACCTCGGGCTCTGGCAGTATGGGAAAATCTAGCGGTGGTTCATCAATGTCTTGGGCGCAAGTGATCGATCGCAATCCTGATCCTTCGGTTGTCACAAATCCGCAGATGCTCGCGAAGATCAAGGCGACTGGTTTGCCATGGCGAGTTCGAGATACAGCCAGCGGTATCGAAATGCTGCTTGTTCCTCCAGGTGGCTTCGTGATGGGAATGAGTCCCGGTGACACACTTGCAATGGAAGACGAACGACCGGCGCACATGGTCACAATTACGAAACCATTTTATCTCGGTCGCACCGAAGTCACTCAAGGTCAGTGGACTGAAGTGATGGGATACAACCAAAGTTATTTCCAAGAGGCTTACTATCGGATCGAGACTGATGGTGAAACAGATGCGAAGGTCGGGGAATTGATGCGAGCCGGGAACACGCTCGAAGAGGCGCAGGCGAAGGCGGGTGCAGGAAAACTTGTAGAAACTTTTTCTGCGACATGGCCACTCGAAACGATCACTCCAAATGAGATGGCTCCTTATTTTATGAAGACCGGCTTGCGCTTGCCAACCGAAGCCGAGTGGGAATATGCATGTCGCGCTGGCGTTCGTGAGCCTCTGTATGGTCCACTCGATGACATCGCTTGGTATTCGGGAAATTCGCAGAAAAAGTCGCATCCAGTCGGTGGTAAAAATGCGAATGCTCTAGGTTTTTATGACATGATTGGCAATGTCTGGGAGTGGTGTTCTGATTGGTATTCCTCGGACTATTACGCAACATGCGAAAATGGCGTGACCGATCCAACTGGGCCATCCATCAACGCATTTCGTGTCGCTCGCGGCGGTTCATGGGATCACGTTTCGAAGAATTGCCGAGCATCGTTTCGCGAGAATCATTTCATGCCAGATCCAAGAATCACTGACTTTGGTTTTCGCGTCGCTCGAAATCCATAAAAATTGACACAACAGATCATTCGAGGAATCCAACACAATGAACGCATATATGAATCTCGTCGGACATAAAGTCATTTTGACTTCCCTTGTTGTTGCAGCCGTTGTTGGGGCCACAAGCGTTTCAGCGCAGAGTCCTGCAGCCGCGCCACCTGCAAATCCAACACAAAGCCAGCCCATCCCGCCATCGAGTCAAGGCCAGATTCAACGCGCTGTTGGAGAAGGGAAGCCGGTTGATGCTTCCGCAAAAATGGTGTGGGCTGAAGTTCTTGAGGTCGCGCCAAATCCAAAGGTCGTAACTGATGCAGGCATGCGCGCGAGCATTCAGGCGACGGGTCTTCCTTGGAAAGTTCGAGATCGAGTCACAGGTATCGAAATGCTTTTGGTGCCGTCTGGAAAATTCGTAATGGGAATGAGCGTTGGCGACCAAGATGCGAATACTGACGAAAAGCCTTCGCACGAAGTGATTTTGACCAAACCTTACTACCTCGGTCAAACCGAAGTCACGCAAGAGCAGTGGACTCGGTTGATGGGAACGAATCAGAGTTATTTCCAGGATGTCAATTTCGAAGTCATTCCCGCGGAGGATCGCGATGCAAAGATCGCAGAATTGTTGGAGGCTGGATACACACGCCAGCAAGCTGAGCAAAAACTTGGCGCGGTGATTATGGAAAATGTTGTCACAGCAACATGGCCCGTTGAAACTCTGACTTGGGAAGATGTTCAGTCTTTCATGCAGAAGAGTGGATTGCGTCTTCCAACCGAAGCGGAATGGGAATACGCTTGTCGTGCAGGTTCGACTGGACCGCTTTATGGAGATTTGAATCAGATCTCATGGAACACATCGAATTCGCTGAACCGCACGCATCCAGTTGGCAGCAAATTGCCCAATGCATTGGGGTTCTATGACATGATCGGCAATGTGTGGGAGTGGACCAACGATTGGTACGCCGCGGACTATTACCGATCTTGTGAAAATGGCGCGACGGATCCAACTGGCGCTGCGCAAAATCCGTTTCGTACACTTCGAGGCGGTTCGTGGGATTTCGACGGCAAGAATTGTCGCGCATCATTTCGCCTGAACTATTTTCAGGGCGATCCTCGAATCACTGATTATGGATTCCGAGTCGCAAGAACGCCCTAATTCGTTGGTGTTACATTCGTCGCCATCCATTTGTCGATGATTTTTTCTGCTGCGCTTTCGGCAAAGATTTGAATTGATTCGCATCAGAGAGCGTGGCAAATCCGATCGTTTGTCCTTCGTACTTCACTGGAGCAGCGGACGCAGTCAGCGTCTCCCCAGTCAATGGGCACGTGGCATTCGTGATTCCCTTCTGTTCCAGGACTTGAGGTGCGGAGACTTTGGCGCGCTTGGAAATCGGCATTGATCCAAATTGGGTCGAGTCCGAAAGAGATGCGCAATAGACCGGGTAGACGCTGTAATAAGCGACATAAGTCGAATCAGTTGTGACAGGCTCGCCGCTGATCGGACAGAGCATCGTCCCTGATGTGGCACTCTACGCCTGCGAATCAACCGTGGAAGTGTTGGCGCACCCTGCAGCCAGCACGCCGATAACGAAACAGAATGATCGAGAAGCATTCATTGCAAGTGCATCATTCATAAATCTGAGTTGGGCGTCAATGGGCCTTTCGCCCAAATGGACAAAAT
>CAMDEL010000116.1 GCA_945896765.1 Singulisphaera sp. GP187 | reverse complement strand
ATTTGTATGCATTCGGACTTCACAGAGGTGGAATCGACGAGCGATGGTTCGGTTCGACAACCGAAGCTGCCAATGACAATCGCACAATCAACGAAGGACTCAGCGCGGTCATTCATGATGGAAAAAGTTTTTTGTTGCGCGATGTTGTCGCAGATTTTGGTGCGGAGATCGTCGGCGGTGCGATCTGGAAGAAATACAAGAAGTGGCCGGTCTATTCCAAGTTCTTCGACAACATGGGACCGATCCCGCATCACATGCACCAGAATTTCAAGCAGGCGAAACTCGTTGGACGTGAAGGAAAGCCTGAGGCGTACTACTTCCCGCCGCAGCACAACAATGTGGGAAATAATTTTCCCTATACGTTTATGGGTTTCGAGCCCGGCACGACCCGAGAGCAGGTCCGCCGCTGTATCGCGGATTGGAGCAAGGGCGACAACAAGATCACATCACTGAGTCGTGCATATCAGTTGGAAGTTGGCACAGGTTGGTTGATTCCGCCTGCAATTCTTCATGCTCCTGGTTCGCTGTGCACATATGAACCGCAGTGGGGGAGTGATGTCTTTGGCATGTATCAGAATCTTGTCGAGGGGCGCGAAGTGCCGCGAGAACTCTTGGTGAAAGACATGCCCAAGAACAAGCACAATGACATTGACTTCATTGTTGATCAACTCGACTGGGCTGGCAATCTTGATCCAAACTTCAAGTCGAATCATTTTCTTCGACCGATCGTCGACACGCAGACGGACACGCACGCGGACAAGTGGATTGTCTATGGCCGCATCGACGGCATCCAATATTTTTCAGCGAAGGAATTGACTGTTGCGCCGCGCGGCAAAGTGACAGTGAAAGATCTCGGCGCGAATTCGATCATCGTCGTGCAGGGTGAAGGAAAGATCAACGATTTGAAATTGAATTGCCCGAAGTTGATTCGCTTTCATGAGATGACCGAGGATGAAGTTTTCGTCACCGAACCCGCAGCGCTGCGTGGCGTGACATATGAAAATATAAGTGCGACCGAGGACCTCGTCGTTCTGCGATACTTTGGTCCGCAAGTCAATCCGCACGCACCGAATATCAATTCAAAGCCATGACGACACTTCACAATCCATCTCATCAACTTCCCAATCTTCACAACGCACTCTGGCCCGGACTTGTCGGCAAAGGTGCGCCTGGAGCCGAGCCCATCATCGGCTTTGATGCGATGCTCGATTTCACGGCGCGTGCATCGGTCGGTGGTGTCAAGTTTGATGGAGTTGACCTTTTTCTATCCGATCCGCACGTCGGTATCGATTCGACGGACGATCAATTGAAACGGATCGTGGCAAAGGTTGCGAAAAAAGATTTGGTCATTGGATCGCTTGTCGCACCGATCTGGGCGCAGACTGGTGGAGGATCTGCGATGGGTCCGAAATCCGAGCGCACAAAGTTTCTTGGTCAAATAAAAAAGTCCTGCCGCATCGCAAAGAAATTTCGCGATCTTGGGATTCGACATTATGGAATCATTCGTATTGATTCGGCCGACTCCGCAAAGAACTGGGAAACAGATCCTGCTGGCAATACAAAGAAAATCATTTCGACTTTCAAAGAGGCGACCAAGATCGCAGAGGCGCACGGCGAACGTCTCGCAGCGGAAGGGGAGATTTGCTGGGCTGGAATGCATGGATGGAAGTCGATGCTGCAAATTCTTGAAGGTGTCGGAATGCCAGAAAATCTTGGCTTCCAAGCTGATCTTGCGCACACGTATTTCTATCTGCTTGGACATAATGCGCCCAAGCAAGCGCTGTTGAAGCAGCGTCACACGCAGGCGCAGTTCTGGAATGCGTACACGCTGTTGACAGATGCACTTCGGCCGTGGACGATCGATGTGCATATCGCACAGAACGACGGCACCGTTCATGGTTCAGGCACGCACGACAAGACCGGTCGTCATTGTTTGCCGAACGATCCAAACGGAAAACTCGACATCGTCAAGGCCGCGGGATATTGGCTGACAGAAAACAAGCGTCCGCTTGCGCGATTTGGCCACATTTGCTGGGACGGTTGCATGTTTCCAAATGATGTGATGGCGCGCCCAAAGACATGGAATGACATTCTTGCTGTGATGATTCAAGTGCGAGATGCGCATGGTCAGGCTTGGTAAATCAATATGAATCACGTAAAGAAAGAACTCCGTATCGCGATGATTGGTTACGGTTTCATGGGCAAGGCGCATTCCAATGCGTATAAGAAAGTTGGGCATTTCTTTCCATCGCAGTATCAGCCAGTGCTTCAGGTGCTTTGTGCACGTGATCCAGCGAGAGCCAAGGCGTTTGCGGATACGTGGGGTTACAAACATGTCGTGACTGATTGGCGCGAAGCCGTCATGCGCGATGATGTCGATGCGGTCGATATTTGCACGCCAAACAATTTGCACTGCGAGATCGCAATCGCAGCAGCGAATGCCGGCAAGATGGTGCTCTGTGAAAAACCACTTTCGATGGACAACAGCGATGGAGAACGGATGGTTGTCGCGATCGAGAAAGCGGGCGTTGCAAATACTGTTTGGTACAACTATCGACGTATTCCCGCAGTGACGCTGGCAAAGCAGATCATTGACGAAGGTCGTCTAGGAAAAATCTTTCACGTTCGCGCGCAATTTCTGCAGGACTGGACGATCAGCCCAGAGTTGCCTCAAGGAGGAGAAGGTCTCTGGCGACTCGATGCCAGTGCGGCTGGTTCAGGAGTGACTGGCGACTTGCTTGCACACTGCATTGATACGGCGCAGTGGTTGAATGGCGGAATTTCGCGCGTTGTTGCACGCACCGAAACTTTCGTCAAGAAGCGCAAGCACACGCTGACTGGAAATGTGGAGGATGTTGGAATTGATGATGCGTGCGAGTTTCTTTGCGACTTCACCAATGGATCGCTGGGCAACTTTGAATCCACCCGTTATGCCCGCGGGCATAAGGCAAAGTTTTTCTTCGAGATCAATGGCGAGAACGCATCCATGTCGTGGGATCTTCAAGATCTACATCGGCTTGAGTTTTTCGATCACAGCGACGAGTCGCGATTGCGCGGTTGGAGATCGATTCACGTCACTGACGGCGATCATCCATACATGAAAAATTGGTGGGTGCCAGGATTGACGATTGGATATGAGCACTCATTCATCCATCATCTCGCGGACTTTCTCAAGTCATTGGAAGACGGCACTGCGGCTCATCCAACTTTCCGTGAAGCACTCGAAACGGGCAAGGTGTGCGACGCTGTATTGAAAAGTGCCAAGAGCGGTCAGTGGGAAGCAACTGGCGTGAAGTGGTCGGGGTGAGTTGACGCTTCACTCGAATCTGTGAATATCGCATTGAGCGAAAGAGTCTGTCAAGAATGCGCGTCATTCATTTCCGCTTTCAACGGGATTCTCATTCGTTCGAAGGTGCGGGCGATGCGTTCACTGGACTATTTCTGGATTGAAGGGCAACAACAGACTGCGCATAGAAACGCTGCGCATTGACGCATACACTGCGATGATGTCCGAAGTCTTCCGACAGGATCGGATCGCCGTTGCTGTCGGTGTCGATGGTGAATGGGTATTCATTCGTTTGCGCGATGGGAGGGAAGTTCGATTCCCGTGGGCCAAGAATGCGCGACTTGCTGCAGCGACTGATGCGTCACGAAAAAATGTCGAACTCATTTGTAGCGGAACAGGGATTCACTGGCCCGATGCGGGCGAGGATCTCACGGTCTTGGGGATTCTCGAAGGACGATTTGGTGCGATGAAGCCGCGGAGCGAATGCCCGTGACAACGGTGGTGCGCTACCAACGCCTTTGGTTCACTTGACGTCGCTTCAGTGCGTGAGTTTCACCATCACAGGGCGGAGTGAATTCACTGTCCCCAACTGGACAGAATCGCAGCGAGATCTGGGCCGCTGATGATTCCGTCGCCGTTGATGTCACCGGCACCACTGCCGCCCCAATTGCTGAGTAATGTTGCGAGATCGATTCCGCTGACGACGCCGTCGCCGTTCAAGTCCGCAGGGTTGGAAAAGTGGTCCTCCGCAGTGAGCATGATTTCCGCAGAATCCATCAAAGCTGGAGCGCTTTTGCCGTGTAAAACCCAGAGGTCGTATGCCTCGATTCCTGTTTGTCCTGGTGGCAAAACAGTATCCCGAAGGAACTCCATGTACTCCTTGCTAGACGTTTGGTAATAGAAACTGACAGCGGCTTTTACTGCATTCGTTGGAATCACATAATTCGTGAAGTCCCAGTACTGCCCATCGGCATATGTATAAGCAACAGGAGCCGCACCCGCTGCTGCAAATGCCGCATTGGTGAATCCACGAGGAGGAATTCGATTGTCGCGCAGAGTCTCACTCGCAAGTGAAAGATGGAAATGTGTATGAAGTGGAAGATTTGTTGCCGCTGCGACTTCTGCACCGATCACTTGCTCTGTTTCATAGACCTTCGTGTCGCTGCCGCTGAGTATCGCAGTGGTCATGTCATAGTGCCCGCGTTCGGCGACCAAGTCATCGTTCTTGTCGAAGAACTTCACATTGATCCACGCGCGTCGTCCTTCTGGATATCCAGTCGGCAACTTGTGCCCAGATTGATTGGTGATCTTGACGCGCAGTTCGCTTCCACTCTGAGTCAGTTCCATATCAGACGCGTCGCGCAGCATTTGAAGGTTGCGCGCGACCGACGCATCAACGCGGTCAGGTGTCAGTCCAAGCTGTACAGCTTGACCAGGGCTTGCAGCGTCGAGACGACTTACGACTGCGCGAATGACCCATGTATTGGAACCCGCAAATGAATGCTGCGGGACATTTGGTCGTTCTGCGACTGTGCCTGTGTATTGGACACATCCAGGGCCTTGTTGAGCAGGCATATGGCAATCTTGGCAACTCTTCATCACGCCTGTGGCGTGATTGCCGCCAAAGCGTCGATCTTCAAAATAAACACCTGTCGTCGCAAATGTGCTGTTGAGCCACTCGGAAAATGTTCGCTGCTCTCCAAACATGTCATTCTTGTTCATGGTCGGGTGAGAGCGATTCATCGTGTTCAAAGCAAGATGCCCATCGGGCTGGGCAGTAAAGACTGGGTTACTGACGTCGTGACATGTTCCGCAGAACGCACCATCAGAGTGATAGGGCGAATAGATGGTGACAGCTGGGTGGAATGGCCCAGTCGTCCCGCCGCCAGGGAGTGGAACCCCAACAATCGGCACATCGGAGAAGGGGCCGCGTCGTGCATCTTTTGGATCGACGACATATGTCGCGTTTCCCTGATTTGCGGCTGGCAAGATTCCTACTTGTGAAAGCGGATCAAGGACAGCAGGATCTGGCGTGGGATTATTCGTTGCCGGATATCCCACCGCACTCAATGGACCCTCGGTCGGATTGACAACGCGGTGACAGAAGTGGCAATTTATTCCTTCCATATCAGAGGCAGTGAACACCGCATTCGGACTTGTGTCGTGGCCGCGCCCCGCGAGCCATGATCCAGGCGCGTGGCAACGAACGCAAAAATCCCC
>CAMDEL010000115.1 GCA_945896765.1 Singulisphaera sp. GP187 | reverse complement strand
AGTGCAGTGCAGTTTCCATTCGAAGGAGGGGTCAATGGGATCAAGCGCGGAACACCAATTCTCTTGGGTGGATTGAATGTTGGCACAGTTCAATCTGTCGCTTTCAAGTCAGGCGTTGATGGACGTCCTCCCTATTTTCGTGCGGAGTGCTTGACGCTCGCCGATATGTACATACCTCGAACCGCCACGATTTCAGTGCAGCAATCTCCCATTGGCGCAGGTGTGAATTTGATTATCCAACTGCCATCAAGTTCTACATCTTTTTCTTTGAACACTGATCCGGATGATGACATGCTGCATGTCACTCCAAGTCAATCCTCTCTTGCGCTTTTGTTTGGACCTCAGCGGGCTCAAGAGATCATCGATTCCTATACGACGATCACGGAATTCAATCTCGGTTCTCCAACCACGGACCTGAAGGAACGACTGCAAACTGGCGCAAATGATTTGGATGCAGTGAAGACAATGTTCCGCACCGATTGGGAGATGTGGCGGACGCAAGGGAATTCGATCAAGGATGGATATGACATCGCATCGGCCAAATCTGAGGAAATCTTTGCGCTCTTTGGATCAGGGAAAGTTCTCGATAAAGAAAAACTTCAACCAGCATTCGATCGAATCAAGTCCAACCTCTCAACAAGTGGCGAATTGATCGCGACTCTCAAAACGCGATGGAACGATGAAATCCTGCCGCCACTCGCTGATCTCATTGACCGATTCAAGAAGGATTGTGCGATCATCGAACAAAATTATGAATCGACGATGGGCATGTTGAAAGATGCCAAAGATACCCTTGGGAGTGCGAAGGCTGATATGCAAATCGCCGGCGTGCAACTCAATCGCACCGTTCGCGAAATTACATTGATGCCGTGGACACTCTTGGGGGGCACATTTGAAGATAAAAGCGAGCAAGCTCAATTCAAAAAGATTGCACTTGAACTTGTCCGCAGTACGACCGAATTGAATCTTGCGATTGGCTTCACTCGTGAACTTCTCGAACAAGACCCGAAGCTTGCAGTTCGATATCCAGAACTCATCGAGCTGCTCAATCAGTGGATGATACGAGCTGGTGCGAATCAAAATACGGCCTCTCAAGAACTCCTCAATCGCTTGCTTGGGCCAGCGAAACCCTGATCATGCGCGCCGACGCGATCTGCATCGCGGACGAGACGGATCCGCGAATCATTTCTTTTCGTGGCGTTCGTGACGCGGACCTACGAGGGCGCGACGAACTCTTTTGCGTTGAAAGTCCTCGTGTTGTGCGGCGTTTTTTGTATGCGCTGCTCGCGCACAAACGCGCCGCATCCACCGCGCCAACAGTCGCGCTGCACTCGTTGTTGCTCACCCCCGCCGCCGCAGAATCTTTGGATGATGTCTTGCGCGAACTTCTTGGTGAAGATTCGAAGAATGCCCAACCGAAAATCCCGCTCTATCTCGCAGACGAAACATGCATGACACGACTCGCTGGATACAAAATGCACAAGGGCGCTTTGGCACTGGGATTTCGGCCAAGCGAGACCACAACTGAAGCAATGCTTGCGGTTCTTGCGAAGTCGGAAAATCTACTGATCACTTCTGGCGTTGTTCTGACCGACAACATCGGCGCAATTTTTCGAGCTGCAGGATCGTTCGGCGGCGTTGGAGTTTTGCTTGCGGGCGGATCATCAGACCCTTTGCATCGCAAAGTGATTCGAGTTTCTTCTGGACGTGTGTTTACAGTTCCGTGGGCAGAATCGAATGACATCCTCGGCGATCTCGCACGACTGCGAAGTGATCACGGCTTTGCATTGATCGCTGCGGAGGACACGACTGACGCTGTGCCAATCGACGAGGTTTTTCAATTGCCCGCGATCAAAAATGCGCGAAGAATTGCGGTGATTCTGGGTTCTGAAGGAGCGGGAATTTCTGCGGAGATTCGCGCAATGTGCGATGCAACCTCGGTCATTCCAATGGCAAATCCAAACGCATTGATGGAATCAAGCGACCGACCAAGCCTGAACGTCTCGGTTGCGTCAGCCCTCTTCTTGCATCGATTGAGCAGCGCCCGAAGCCATGCCAGCGCCACGCACAGCTGATGCATCGGCGTTTGCAGGTTTGTCGCTGACGCGTTCGATCTTCGCTCCAAGACTTCGCAGCGTTTCTTCCATGCGTTGATATCCGCGGTCAAGGTGATAGACACGGTTGACAGTGGTTTCGCCTTCTGCTGCAAGACCCGCCAACACAAGACTGGCCGATGCGCGCAGATCGCTCGCCATGACTTCTGCACCAACAAGACGAGGAACTCCAGTCACGACAACAGTTGGACCATGTCGAAGGAGTTGCGCTCCCATACGAAGCAATTCCGCGACGTGCATAAATCGCTCGGGATAGATTTTTTCAGTGATCACGGAATTGCCGGTCGCATTGCAGAGCAGCGCCATAAATTGCGCCTGAAGATCCGTTGGAAATCCTGGATGCGGTTGCGTGGTGATGACCGTTGGATTGAGATGTCTTTGACTGGTCACTCGAACTGTGCAACAACGCTCGTCTGCATCGGGAGTGATTTTCTGAATATCGACGCCGATCAGTCCAAGCCGATCGACCACGGCAAGCAGAGAATCGTAGGGAAAATCATCAATAATGATCTCACCATTGGTGATCGCTGCTGCGATTGCGTATGTTCCCGCCACGATTCGATCGGGCATAACGCGGTGACTTGTTCCGCCGAGTTCGTCCACTCCATCGATGATGATGCGTGGACCACCTGCACCGCGAATTTTCGCGCCCATCGAAATCAGCATGTCGGCGAGATCCACAACTTCTGGCTCGCACGCAGCACTTTCAATGACTGTTCTTCCAAGCGCCAAAGTTGCGGCGCTCATCACATTGGCAGTTCCCAAGACTGTCGATCCGTATGGACCGCCAAGGAAAACCGTTGCGCCGCGAAGACGATCGGCACTCGCGTGAATGTTTCCGTTGCGCAGTTCAATCTTCGCGCCAAGTTTTTCCAGACCGCGCAAATGAAGATCGACTGGTCGATCACCAAACGCACATCCTCCCGGCATCGAGATGATTGCTTTCTTGCGGCGAGCGAGCATTGGCCCAAGCACGCAAATCGAAGCGCGCATCGTTCGGACTTGTTCGTATGGCGCCTCGATGGAATTCGGGTCTTTCGTTTCCATCGTCACGCGATCATCGCCGAGATGAACATCGACGCCGAGCGTGTTGAGCAACCGCCGCATATTGGCGATGTCCGCCAGACTTGCAACATTGGTCAGCGTGACAGGTTCATTCGTCAGAAGGCAAGTTGCCATCAACGGCAATGCAGCATTCTTCGCACCTTCCACTCGGATCCGTCCAGAAAGTCGTTGACCACCTTGAATGACGAACTTGTCCATGGCGATCCTCCTTGATCGCGTCGTGCGTTTCATCGGATACCCCATTTGACGCACGGCGTGTCAAGGAGGCGTTCGTGGCGGCAACTCGCGCCACTTCGTGCAACATATTTCGGCGGTTCGACCCCTGCGGGCTTACAATTTCTTCCCGAGTTCTTGCATTCTTCATTCTTGTTCTCTCCCAGTTCTTTGGAACTTCCTACGATTGTGATTCGATGACAGTCCACCTCAACGACCCACTCCTTCCCGAAGCAAAAATGCACATCGTCCTGCCCGGCGCGCCAGTTGTTGCGCATATAGCGTCGAGCGATTCCTGTATCCGCGGGAAATCCGCAAGTTTTGTGCGTCACATTGGCATCGACCTTGCGGGAACCCCGCTCGAAGGAACGTTCTTGGCTGGTCAATCATTCGGCGTCGTCGTGCCAGGCGTCGACAGCAAAGGGCGACCCAATAAAGTGCGGCTATATTCCATCGCAAGTCCTTCCTATGGCGAAGACGGATTCGGGCGGATCATTTCAACGACCTGCAAACGAACTATTGAAGAAATCCCCGACGAAAATGACCCAATGCGATCTGACGGCCATCCGCTCATCTTGGGAGTTTGCAGCAATTGGCTCTGCGATCAATCCGTAGGCAGCGAAATTCTCGTCTCTGGCCCCAACGGAAAACGATTTGTTCTGCCTGTCAATCATTCAGATCATGATTATATTTTTATGGCAACAGGAACAGGCATCGCTCCATTCCGTGGAATGATTCACGAGTTGCTTGTTGGGCCTCCCGCCGGCTCGCCCGCTCACGCGAAGTGGTCGGGCCCATGCCAAAGAAAAATTCATCTGGTGATGGGCGCTCCGTATCGAACCGACTTGCTCTACGACGAATGGTTCCGCAATCTTGCAAGCACGCATCCAAATTTTACTTATCACACAGTCATCAGTCGTGAACCACTCCAACAGCCTGGACACGGACCGCACACGCATCATTATGTAGACGCGCGTTTGGATTACTTCAGACCGCTCTTGGAATCCAATCGAACTCTCATCTACGCATGTGGCTTGGCGGGAATGCAGGTTGGGATTTTCAAGGCGCTCGCAATTGCTGGACTTGGCGGACAATATCTGACAGTGCACGAGGAGATCGCCGCGATTGCACCCTCCGAGTGGACCACCGAGCAGATCAAGCGCCGAGTTCGGCCGACGCATCGCTGCATGCTCGAGGTGTATTAAGAAATCGTTGTGACGGAGTAGTTTTTCAACGGTTTTTCCGCTCCCAACTCCATCCAAGTGGGGCGATAACGACAGAAAATCACTTCTTTTTGTCCTCGCATCGAATGCGGTCGATACTAGAATTGAAGATCACCTATGGCAGACGATTCTGGCGAATGGACAAGTGCAGAAGCTCGCGTTGAACGCGCGCGAGGTTTGTTCCAATCTGGAAAACTTGAAGAAGCTGCGACCCAACTTCGGCGCGCGCTTGCGACCGAACCAGATCGTGGCGAGTGGCATCACAATCTTGCCGTGACACTTGATGCGCTGGGTCGACATCCCGAAGCACTCGCTTCCTATGAGCGCGCGATCGAACTTCTTCCAAATCATGCACACGCGCTTCTTGGCGCAGCGCAAGGATCAATTCGCACAGGACACCCTGATCAATGCGTTCGATATTGCGAGCGCGTTTCAAAGATCGATTCCAAACTCGAGCCAGGATATTCGATGAGAATCATGGCGCTTGGAATGCTGAATCGATTTGAGGAAGCCGAGTCTGTGTATTTTCTTGCACAACAATATTTGACTGAAATGCCTTTGTGTTTGGTCGAGATGGCGAATGTTCTTGCGCAACAAGGAAAGTTCGAGCGGTCGATCTGGTGTTATCGCGAAGCGATGTCGCAGAATCCAAAACTCGTTGCAGTCAAGACTCGTCTTGGAATCGTCTTTCTTCGAGCAGGACAATTGGAATCGGCGCATCAAGTCTTGATGCAAGCACTGCGCGAACAACCAGGCGATTCGGGCACATTGCTTGCCCTTGGCCGAACGCTTGAAGGATTAGGACGCACCGTTGAAGCTGAAGAAAAATATCGACGAATTATCGAACTCGAACCTGCGAATCATGCTGCGCATATTCGACTTGGCGATATCGCTCTGCGCGCAGGTCGATTGGACGAAGC
>CAMDEL010000114.1 GCA_945896765.1 Singulisphaera sp. GP187 | reverse complement strand
ATGCCTGGAATCCCAGTTGTCTCAGCAGCTTCAATAACCCCAAGGATTGAAATTACTCCACCGAATAATGATGAGCCTCTTGGGCTGCTTGATTCTGCAGATGCGAGCGCAATCGCACCCGCAGCAAAAGCGAAAAGTTCAGACGATTTGGGCTTAGATTTAGATTTGGGTTTAGATTTGGATTTGGATTTGGGTATGGACGATTCCAAGCCAAACAAGCCTGCTGTCGGAGGAATCGACATTCTTGGTGAAAGTCGTGGCGACTCCGCCGCAGCAATGGCCGCCTCTGACGCCAGCGGATCTATGGCTCCCCCGCCGACGCGTAAACCAAAGTCTACTCAACTAGACGAGGATTACCTTGATGTTGGTGCGATGACAGGCTCTGGCAGCCTCTCGCTTGAAACTGTTGGATCTGGAAGTGGAATGCTTGATGATTCCACCGACTCGGACCAATCTTCCGTTGGAGCCGCACTTCTTGACGACGGCGGCGACGATACTTTTGGAACTGGAGCATCACTTGGTGGAGGAACCGGACTCTTCGCCGAACCCACCGAGATGGATGGCTTTGACCAAGAAAATTCATCCGTTCCAATGGCTGCCTCTTCCACGGGCGGCGGAATGGTCACGATGCAAGCCGAACGCGTCGACAGCGCGATGAGCGGAATGGGACTTGGACTTATGGTCGGAACGCTCGTGGCCATCATCTTGGCAACACTCGTCGTGATGGGAACACGCATGGGCGGTGGATCAGCACTCGCAGGAATGATCACCCAAGATCTGATGATGTGGTGCGGAGGTCTGGCGATTGCCACCTTGCTTGCCGGCGGCATCGGATTCTTCGTCGGCAAGTCAATCGAGTGATTCTTACTTCATACGGTCTTCGCGAGTGGGGTTTAGCAACCGCAGTTGCGTGTGCAATTATTATTCTTACTGGTCCTATTTGGTGGGTGATGATCGTCGTCGGCATTCTTTGGTTTGCAGCCGCTGCGTTTTTTCGAGATCCTCTCTTTCGCAAACCTGCGACCAATGATCCCGCGGATCTTGTCAGCCCTGCGGATGGCGTTGTTTCTGCTGTTCTGACCGTCGAAGATCATCCTGCAACCAACGGACCCGCGACCATCGTGCGAATTTTTCTCAGCGTTCTCGATGTTCACATCAATCGAATGCCTTGCGAATCGACGGTTGTTTCGATGAAGCACACTCCTGGGCAATACCTCGATGCTCGATCAGAGCAAAGTGCGAAAGTCAACGAAAGCAATTTGATCATCATCAAGAACACTGCTGGAGATCGCATCGGAGTCAAGCAAATCTCTGGCGCAATTGCAAGACGAATCGTCTGCCCGATTTCCGAGGGAGATTCTTTCAATCGCGGGCAACGCTTTGGAATGATCAAGTTTGGATCAACAACCGAACTGATTATTCCCACACGCGACGCGAATGTCATTCGTGTCAAGAAGGGCGACCGAGTTGTCGGAGGCGTCACGATTCTTGCGTCGTTTCCAACGCAGCCGATTGCTTCTTAATCAACCGAGTCTGGCGAAATATCTGGCGAATTGCCTGGTGAAATATCGGGCAAATTGTCGGGCGATTCCTTCGGCCACTCTGGTTGTGCACGCGTCAGAATGCGACGCACGCGCGCCAAGCCACTTGTGAATGCTGGACCAACTGCAAGCGCAACCTTTTGTAGATCGCTACTGAATGGTCGTTGCCCATCACGAAAGAGAACCACAACTGGACCACCCGTCGTCGAATCCAAATTCGGGCAAGCGAAGGCAAAGACAGATCTCCCAGGCAGAACCCCTGCCAATTCCGCAAATCTTGCAGAGGAGGGATCGCTTGGGCCGAATCGGACTACTCCAGAATGCGCGGCAATTCTCGCACACCACAGACTTGCCAGATGATCAACTAAACCACCTGCAGCACGGCGCGCAAGGTCATCGCGCACATATCCCGCAAGACGATATTGCCCTTGATCCTGCAGAAAAATTGCTGCGTTGGTCCGGCCAACGCGCGCAATCAAATATTGTGTGCTCAACTCGACGATCGATTCAACTTCACTTTCTTGTGCCAAGAGCATTCGACATTCTGTCTGCATTGAGGCGATTCCTTCTCGATCGCGCGCGCTCTCCTCTGCGCCTGCAAGATTTGCGCATGCCCCGCCAAGTTTTTCCTCAAGGGACTTTCGTTCCTGCGTCAATCGGCGGAACGCATTTTCCAAGACAACCAATCGCTCGCGGTTGACGCGATCGATCATCGCCTTTTCGATCTCGCTCGCAACTCGATTTGAGATCGATGACTGGTTTACCCAATGTTCGGTGTCGATCCAATCAGTGATATTCATTCTGAAAAATTCTGCAACGATGGTTGCCGACGGAAGTTCGCCAACAAGAAAGATTCCAGCAGATGGAAAAGCCCCGCGCAAAGTGGCCACAAGCCGCGCAGTCCGTTCGCCGATCATTGCGTGATCGATCACGATCATGTCAATCGAACGACCGCGTATCCAACTGATCGCATCAGTTGCAGATTGAACTCGGTCAACGCGCGCAGTGCTCAGTGTGACTTGCAGCGCATCCGATGCATCGCAACTCGTTGGCCAAAGCATTTGCCCAACAAGCAAAACATTTGCGCGTCCATTGATTTGTCCTTTGACTCGCTGAAGTTGGTTCGTACGTTTCATAAATCGACTCCTCAGCTGACCAATCGGTCAAATTGAGGAGTGCCTTGAACCATCTTGCGCAGATCTAGCGCAGATCTTGATTTCAATTCACTTTTTCGGCGTAAATCCATCTGGATATCGGGCGCGCCAAATGGTGACTGCTTCTGGCTCGCGTGGATAACGCACACGCAACCCCGCAGAATCGGTCACTTCGCCTCGAAGCAGCATCGCTTCTGCGACTGCCAAACATTCGCTCGCTTGAAAAGTCGGCGGCAAGATCGTCATCCCCGTTTCGATCGCGCGCTGGCGAATTTCCACAGGCAAGTGATCGTCCGCGATCAACACCATCGCACTCCCAAATCCAATCGCGTTCTCGACATTCCACCGAGACCACTGTGCACTTCGCACCGAAAGTTCTCCCGCCTCGTCTGCATCAATTGTTGTCATCCAACACTCATCGCCCTTTGCTGCCAGAGCAACCACAACTTCGCGCGAGCGCGGCCACCACTGCGATCGCACTCCCATCGCTGCGACAATTGCGGATGGAACATCAATCGCCGGAATCGAAAGTGCCTCGCACATTCCCTTTGCTGTTGCAATTCCAACACGCAGTCCAGTGAAACCTCCTGGCCCAGTCGAAATGGCGATGGCGCGCAGATCGCCGCGAGCAATATTTGCATCTTCGCACAGCGCAATGATCGCTGGCAACAAGAGATCTTTCTCGCGCGGATCACCGATTGGATTTCGCTGCACGATCGATCCGTCGCGACAACGAATCGCGACAGAGATTGCACGCTGACTGGATTCGATTGCAAGAAGTCCGTGCATCACGACAACGCACGATAGAGAACAAGCGGCATGGCAGACTTCACAATTTCATCCGCAGATGGCAATGGCTTTGAAAGTTCGATGCTCACAACAACGCCGCGCGCGTGATCACTATTGATCACAACAAGTCCGTCGACTGGGCTTTCGATTCCCATCTCCGCGTGACAGTGACCCACGACAAACAGTTTGGCATTAAATCGCTTCAAAAGAGCTTGAATATGCGTTGGATCCTGCAGTCGACCCCAGACCATGCACCAAGCAGTTCCACTGGGCGATTGATAATCCTCCAGAACCAATGCACGCTCGAATGCGCTATCGTCAAAATCCATTCTCCCTGGAACTGAATGTGAACACCACAATCCATTTTCGGCCCGAAGCACCAGCGGCATTGCCAGAATAAATTCGCGGATCGCAGTTGCAACTTCTTCGGCACGATCGTTGAAGACATAGTCCAGTCCATCATCGAACATCGCGACTTGATCACCACCGCCCTTACTGACACTCATGCGGTGGCACTGCGCCAATTCATGGTTTGCAAGCAGAGGATGCACTTGCAACGGGTATCGACTTGCCAATTCAGCAACGATCGCCAAGTTGCGATACGAGATATCCATACCACCAACAAGTGTTTCTCCGTGGATCAATTCGTGCAGCATGACATGATGATCGGGCGATTCATCCAACGCGGCTAAACGCACAATCGCTTCAAGATGTCCAGGGAAATCGTGAATATCGCCTGTTGCCAAAATTCTTCCACGAGCAGGCAGATGCACCGTCGACCCTCGGCGCAGCGGCGATGCCTCCATCGCCTCCGCTGCGCGCTCGAACGAATCGATCATCGCATCAGCATCAAGAAAGTTTAAGTCAGGAAGTGCCGTCACTCTTTTTTATTCCCGCTCTTGCTCACGCTCTCGCTCTTCGCATACGCCTGCATCGAAACGGCAAAAACACCTTTACCCGTTGCGGTTTCGATTTCGACTGGCGCATACAGAATTCCAGTGACACCTGCGACTGGCGCGATACGAATCAACACTGCGATATCGTCTTTGTTGCCAGGCCGAAGTCCCTCAAGTGTCGCGGTGATCTGCGGCGAAAGCGATCGAACGCTCTTGACCTGCGACCATTCTGGGCGAATGATCTTGCCGCGTTCTTTCGGGTTGTAATGCTCGATGACCATAGGGACCACAATGGATTCCCCTGTTCCCAATCGTCCCGCAACTGCGAGAGGTTCTGGGATGAACCAATATCGATCTGCCTTCGTCGGATCCGCTTTCGATCCTGTGCATTCATGTCGAATACGCATCGCGACCAAAGGGCAATCAGCGCGATCACTCTCGACGATCCACCAGAGTGGCATCGTCTCGCAACTTGTACTCGGCACATTCCATCGCAACGTGTACGAATCTTTCGGCGCATCTTTCGCTGGATCGAATCCGACAAATCGCGGAGCGATTCCACCTGCGCTGAGTATCTGGAACGGCTTGCCGTCATCGCTTGCGACAACGATCGTTCCTTCAACGACAGACTTCAGCGCATCGATATATGCAGGAGTCACGCGGATTGGCAGACTTGCATCCGCTTTCAACATCGCCATTTGTGGAGCGCCATATCCCTCGAAGGTCAGAAAGACCTTCGCATCTTTTTCGCCAGGAGTTCCTGGGACATCAAGCGTCGCCAACAATTCAACGGATGCATTTGGAGCAATCACTGTTCCAGCAAGAATATTCACATCAGTGCATTTACAACTTGGAACCACCGACTTGATCGTCAGCGGTTGCAAACCAAGATTGCGAATTACAAACTTCGCAGGAAGCTTTGATCCTGGCTTGACTTTTCCAAAGTTCACCATTGGCGGCTCGATCGAAACTGGAGCGGGAGGCGTCGTTTGCTGTTGGGTTTGCAAAAATGGAACTGGAGAAGCAATGACAGGGCTGATACCCACTGGAAAGAAGTGAATCAACAAAACGAATAGCAACGAACGCATCAAAGTCATAGTCCCCATATCGTACGTCCTACTCAGTGGAACTCTTCACCTTCGACAACCTCATCGCGTTTGTCACGCTCAGCGGTTTGGAGATCGTTCTGGGCATCGACAATGTGGTTTATATCGCAATTCTGTGTGGTCGATTGCCAGAAAAACAGCGAGAAC
>CAMDEL010000113.1 GCA_945896765.1 Singulisphaera sp. GP187 | reverse complement strand
AGACTCAAACTTTAATAGATCAGAAACACACAGCTGGAGAACACCATGGCCGTCAAAGACCTCACATTCGATACCCAAGCCCGCAAGCAACTTCTCGCAGGCGTTGAAAAACTCGCCGCCGCAGTGAAGAGCACTCTTGGACCTCGCGGTCGCAATGCCGTACTCGATAAGAGTTGGGGCGGACCATCTGTAACCAAAGACGGCGTAACCGTCGCCGAAGAAATTGAACTTCGCAACAAGATCGAAAACATGGGAGCCAAGTTGGTCAAGGAAGCTGCTTCCAAGACCTCCGACGATGCAGGCGATGGAACCACCACTGCAACCGTGCTCGCCGAAGCTCTCTTCCGCAGCGGACTGAAATTTATCGCCGCTGGCGCTGATGCCAACGCAGTCGTGCGCGGCATGCGCAAGGCCGTCACTTCCGTGACCGAAACAATCGTGTCGATGGCGAAGCCCGTCGGCAATATCGATGGCGGTATCGAAAATGTTGCGACGATCAGTGCAAACAACGACACCGAAGTTGGCGCGATCATGGCTGAAGCTTTCGAGAAGGTCGGCAAAGATGGCGTCATCACCGTCGAAGAAGGCAAGGGTCGCGAAACAATCGTTGATGTTGTCGAAGGCATGCGCTTCGATCGCGGATACTTGAGCGCGAACTTTGTCACCGATACCGAAGCGATGTCTGTTGAATTCAACAAAGCACTCGTCCTGATCTTCGAAGACAAGATCGACTCAGTCACCAAGTTGGTTCCTTTCCTCGAGAAGGTGATGGAATCAAAGAAGCCACTCATCATCATTGCCGAAGATGTCACAGGCGAAGCACTCAGCACACTCGTCATTAATAAGATGCGTGGCGTTCTGAATGTTTGCGCAGTCAAGGCTCCTGGATATGGCGATCGTCGTAAGGCGATGCTTGAAGATCTTGCGATCCTCACCGGCGGAACTGCGATCATGAAGGATCTTGGAATCGATCTTGATAAGGTTGCGATTTCGCAACTCGGTCAAGCAAAGAAGATTACCGTCGACGCAGACAACACCACGATCATCGAAGGCGCTGGAAGCACCAAGACGATTCAAGGTCGTTGCACTCAGATTCGTACCGAGATCGAACGAACTGATTCCGAATATGACCGCGAGAAACTGCAAGAGCGTTTGGCGAAACTCGCTGGCGGTATTGCACAAATCAAAGTTGGCGCAAGCAGCGAAACAGAATTGAAAGAGAAGAAGAGCCGCGTCGAAGACGCATTGCACGCAACACGCGCTGCAGTCGCTGAAGGCGTTGTTCCCGGCGGCGGACTTTCATTCATCCGCGCAATTCCAGGCTTGAAGAAAGTTCGCGCAGAATGCATCGGAGATGAAGTCTTCGGAGTCGATACTGTCGCTGAAGCACTCGTCGTTCCGCTGCGCACAATCGCAGAAAATGCTGGAGAACGCGGCACTGTTGTTGTCACCAAAGTGGCACAAATGAAGGGAAGCGAAGGCTTCAACGCGCTCACTCGCAAGTATGGCGACCTGATGAAGCAAGGCGTCATCACTCCAGCAAAAGTTGATCGATCTGCTTTGCAGAATGCTGCAAGCGTCGCAGGACTCTTGTTGGTCACCGATTCGACAATCACCGAATCACCCAAGCCAAAGGAAGAAGCCAAGGGCGGCCATGGTCATGATCACGGCGGCGGCGGTGGCATGGGCGGTATGGGTGGCATGGGCGGCATGGGTGGCATGGGTGGCATGGGCGGTATGGGTGGCATGGACTTCTGATCCCACGCAGTATTCATTACACAAACTTTTTCACACACGTTCAAATTCATAATTCACAACCTCACTTTCAACTTACGGAGATTCACACATGAGCAATGTTCGACCACTAGAAGATCGCATCGTCGTCAAGCCTCTTGACGCAGAGACCAAGACCGCATCAGGAATTTTCTTGCCGGAATCCGCCAAGGAAAAACCGATGAAGGGAAAAGTCATCACCGTCGGGCCAGGCAAGTTGCTGGAAAACGGTACGAGACTCGCACCAACTGTTTCCAAGGGCGACACCGTTGTCTATGGCAAGTACTCGGGAACTGAAATCGAAATCAAGAACGTGACTCATCTCATCATCCGCGAAAGCGAATTGCTCGGCGTCATCGACGGCTGATCCAATCCATCAACAGATAGGAATCCAAACTATGTCTAGTAAGCAAATGAAATTCTCAACCGCTGCGCACGCAGAACTGAAGCGTGGCGTCGATCAGATTGCCAAAGCAGTTGCCGTCACGATGGGTCCAGCTGGACGCAATGTGATTGTGCAAAAATCTTTCGGTAGTCCATCCGTCACAAAAGACGGCGTCAGCGTCGCGAAGGAAATTGAACTCTCCGAACCATTCCAGAACATGGGCGCGAAGTTGGTTGCACAAGTTGCAAAGAAAACTGCCGATGTTGCTGGCGATGGAACGACTGCTGCAACAGTGCTTGCCGCTGCAATCTTCAACGGCGGACTGAAGTTCGTCGCAACAGGTGCCAACGCTGTCGCAATTCAACGCGGCATTAACGCTGCTGCCAAAGCTGCTGGCGATTTCATCACTTCCGCTTCAACGAAATGCAAAGGCAAAGATGATCTTGCGAAGGTCGCAACTGTCAGTGCGAATCATGACACAGAAATCGGCGATCTGATTGCTGAAGCGATCCATAAAGTGGGCGCAAATGGCGTTGTTGAAATCGAAGAAGGCAAGACTGCTGACACCACGCTGGATTATGTCGAAGGCATGTGCTTCGATAAGGGATACCTCTCACCATATTTCATGACTGATCCAAAGAAGGCGGAGTGCGTCTTGGAAAATGCGTACGTGCTGATCTATGAGAAGAAAATCTCCAATCTGGTTGATTTCCTTCCACTGCTCAACAAGATTGCGACTTCGTCGAAGCCT
Source organism: Singulisphaera sp. GP187 (assembly GCA_945896765.1). Lineage (GTDB taxonomy): Bacteria > Planctomycetota > Phycisphaerae > Phycisphaerales > SM1A02 > F1-60-MAGs104. The sequence continues at coordinate 2,729 of CAMDEL010000113.1, read as the reverse complement.
TTGTTGGTCATCGCCGAAGAAGTCGAGAACGAAGCTCTTGCTGCGCTCGTCGTCAATCGTCTGCGCGGAGTTCTGCAAATCTGCGCTGTGAAGGCTCCAGGATTTGGTGATCGTCGCAAGGCCATGCTTGGTGATATCGCCACGCTGACTGGCGGCGTCTTCTTCGCAGAAGACATCGGTCGCAATCTCGCTGATGTCGAACTTTCCGAACTCGGAACTGCTCGTCGCGTTGTCATCACCAAGGACGAATGCACGATCATCGAAGGTGCTGGCAAGAAGGCGGCAATCGCTGACCGAGTTTCGCAAATCAAATCTCAGCACGAAAAGTCGACCTCTGATTATGACCGCGAGAAGTTCATGGAACGTTTAGCGAAACTGACTGGCGGCGTGGCGATTGTCCATGTTGGCGCAGCGACTGAAGTTTCAATGAAGGAGAAGAAGGATCGCGTCGACGATGCTCTTCACGCCACTCGCGCTGCGGCGAAAGAGGGCTATGTTGCTGGCGGTGGCGTTGCATATCTGCGCGCAATCGCAGCGATCAATGCTGCACGCAAAGATGCTGAAGGCGACGAAGTGTTCGGCTATGACATCGTTGCCGAAGCATTGCGCCGTCCGACGTGGCAAATCGCGACCAACTATGGCACCGATGGAGATGTTGTTGTCGAGAAGATTCTCGAAGGCAAGGGCTCATTCGGATTCAATGCGTCGACTGGCGAATACGAAGACTTGATCAAGGCTGGCATTATTGATCCAGCGCTTGTCGCCAAGACTGCGATTGAAAACGCTGCCAGCATTGCTGGCTTGATGCTGACAACGGATGTTCTGGTCACAGAACTGAAGGACGAGACCGCTGCGACTGAAGGGGCGATCTCCTGATTCATTTGCTTAGACAACGGAGGATCGTCGAACACACCACTGTTCTTCGATCCTCCGTTTTTCTTTCAACTTTTCTTTGCTGAGATTCACAGTGCCCGTCGAACGCGACTATTACGAAATTCTCTCCATCGAGCGAACCGCCAACGGTGACGAAATCAAGCGCGCCTATCGGCGCATGGCGATGAAGTGGCATCCCGACCGAAATCCGGGTGACCCGAAAGCAGAAACAGAATTCAAAGTTTGCGCAGAGGCATATGAAGTGCTTTCTGATTCGGAGCGCAAGGCCCTCTATGACCAGTACGGCCACGCTGGACTTCGGCAAGCGCCGGGACACGATTTCTCGCGGATGCGACCCGACGATATTTTCTCCATATTCAACGACATTTTTGGAGGCGGCGGCGGCGGCGGATCTCGCGGAGGACGACGCGGTCCAGTTCGCGGATACGACCTTGAAACCAGCATCGAGATCGAACTGATCGATGTACTCAACGGCAAAGATGTCGAAGTCGCATTCACTCGGCGTGATGGTTGCAACACCTGCGATGGTTCGGGAGCGAAAGCTGGAACAAAGCCAATCAAATGTCCAACTTGTGGTGGAGGAGGTCAAGTTGCGCAACAAGGACTTGGCGGAATGTTTCGTATGGTCACAACTTGCCCCAACTGCCGTGGGCGCGGCATGGTCATCACCGAATTCTGCGCGGAGTGTCGAGGCAACGGCCGCGTTCCAAAAAAGCGCAATCTGAATGTCAAGATTCCAGCTGGCATCTCTCACGGACAAGTCATCCGAGTTGCAAATGAAGGTGAACCGCCACCGCCAGAGGCAGATCCCGCTGGCAAAGGACCGCGAGGCGATTTGCATGTGGTGGTTGCGGTCAACGATCACGAAGTTTTCGAGCGAGTGGAAGATGATCTGATCACCACGCGCGATATCAGCTTCTCACTCGCGGCACTTGGCGGAACAACTGTCATCGAAACTCTTGATGGCAAGGTGACTTTGGAAATCCCGCACGGGACACCGCATGGAGAAGTCTTGACCGTCGAAGGTTCTGGGTTGCCTCACTTGCGCTCGCCGAAAGTTCGCGGTGATTTGCGCGTCAGTATCTGTATTGAAGTTCCGAATAAGATCACCGCAGCTCAAAGAGAGTTGCTGGAGCAGTTTGCAAAGACGCAGCCGAATCCTGACGAAGAATTGCGCCCTGCAGGCAAAGGCGTTTGGAAGAAAATCAAGGACACGATTTCAGGAAGTTGAAGGACGAGAGAGACATGATGGCTGAACCAACCCAACCCCCGCAAGAACAACCGACTGCAGAAGTCCCTGATGTTCAAGCAAGCGATGAAATGACGCTGCTTGCAGAATTGCACAAGCAAGTGGAAGAAAAGCAAACGGCATACTTGCGCGTGCTTGCAGACTTTCAAAACTTTCAACGACGATCGCGAGAGAACGAAATGCGTGCACGCGATCACGGAGTTGCGCATGTCGCGCGAGCAATCGTTCCCGTGCTGGAAAATATGGATCTTGCACTTGGTCACGATTTGCGGTCACTCGATACAAACAAACTTGCCGATGCCGTCACGCTGATGCGTAGCGAATTGCTGAAGGCACTTGGTCAATGCGGAATCGAACGCATCGATCCAAAGCCAGGATCCGAATTCGATCCAACATTTCATGAAGCCGTCATGCAGCAATCTGTCGACAAGATCGCTCCTGGCCGAATTGGTCAATGCCTGCAAGCGGGTTATCGCTTTGGCGAAATTCCACTGCGATCCGCAAAGGTCGCGGTCACTCCAAATCCGGACGCCTGATAGAGATGCCGACATACGAATATGTCTGCCGCGCGTGTCGGCACGAATTC
>CAMDEL010000112.1 GCA_945896765.1 Singulisphaera sp. GP187 | reverse complement strand
GTGAGTCCATTCCGTTGGGCGATCTCAGCGCTCGAAGGTCCTTTGTGGCGAGGTGGGTCTATTGCGGATCAATTCGCTGCGATCGGATCGATTGCATTGGTAGGTCTCGTCTGTGCCGTCATTTCTTTAGGCGGTATGGCGAGATGGCGCCGCGGGATGTGATCTATTTCAAGGACGATTGGCAAATGCAACCGCCGCAGCAACTGCATCATTGATTTTTGATGGATCTTTTCCGCCAGCTTGCGCCATATCTGGTTTTCCACCGCCAGACCCTCCGCACGCAAGTGCCGTGACCTTGACCCATTCACCAGCGTTGATTCCCCGTGCAATCGCAGACTTTGGGCTTGTCGCAACAATCGCAACTTTCGAGTTGGCTTCATCGGGACTCAAGAACAAGATTGGAGTATCGCTCAAACGAGTGCGTGCGGAATCGATCGCTGCAATCAGCGCTGCAGGATTTGCTCCTGTCAGAATTGCAATGAGTGGCTTGGTGACATCGCCTGCATTGTGTTTCTGCACGATTTCATTCACTTGTGCAAGAGCGCCATCGCGTGTCGCTCCTTCTAGTTGTTTGCGCGCATCTTTCGCGCGTTCGCGCAAAGCTTCAATTCGTGGCAAAGCATTTCGACGAGCAACGATGCCGATGGCAAGCGTTGTTTCCAATCGTGCGATCTCCGCAACTTCAGCGAGCATCGCGTCGCCGTCAAGCGATGCAACTGCATCGATGCGACGATTGAGTTCGACAGCGGAATCCTTTGCGGCGCGCGCGGCGGCTCCTGTCAATCCGAAACATCGGCGAACGCCTGCGGATGAAGCTCCTTCTGAAAGCAGCACGAAAGAGCCAGCTTCAGCAGTCGTTTGTAAATGTGTGCCTCCGCAAAACTCTGTGGACAATTCCTTCCACCGTGGATCGCTTGGTGCTGCGAGCAGCGCTTCGATCGTTGATCCAACGCACACCACTCGAACTGGATCTGGGTATTGCTCGCCAAAGACCGCGCGCACACCATTGATTGCACGCGCCTTTGCAAGGTCGACCGTGGCGATATGCACTGGAAGTTTGCGCGAAATCGCTTCATTTACAATGTTTTCGACACGCACGGCGTCGGCGGGGGAAAGAGCCGCCGATCCTGAATAGTCAAATCGAAGCCGATCTGGAGCAACGAGTGATCCGCGCTGTTGCACATCATCTCCGACCACTTCGCGCAGTGCGAGATTCAAGAGATGTGTTGCAGTGTGATTTGCTTGAATCGCTTCGCGTCGACTATGGCGCAGCGCAATCTCTGCCGCATCGCCTGTACGCATGATTCCAGAGTGCACTTGGCCAATGTGCAGGATGTAATCGCCAAACTTCTGAACATTGCTGACTTGGAATACGCCATGCGAACCAATTGCGTTGCCATCTCCAATTGCGCCGCCGCCATCGATATGTCCAGCGCGAATATCACCGTGGTCTGCTTCTTGACCACCGGATTCAGCATAAAAACAGGTTTTATCCAGCACGATTCCAATTGTCTGCCCAACTGAAACTGATGGGAGAAAATCTTTTCCATCCCAAATCGCAGCGACATGCGCTCGCATCGGTCGACCACCGTCACGAGAAGTGTCATCTGTCGCGTGCACATGCAGCGTGGCAAGTTTTGCAATCGCATCTGGCGTCAATTCCAATTGAGGCGCGTCGCTTGCAACGGCTCGACTCGTTTCGCGCGCGCGTTCCATCAGAGTTTTGTAACCATCGAGATCAATTTGCATTCCTCGTTCGCTTGCCATGACCTGAGTCAGATCAATTGGGAATCCCCACGTGTCATGCAAGCGAAACGCATCTTCTGCAGCGATGCGTGGAGGTTTTGCTGTGGCGCCGCGCGTGGCGGATTCGTCAAAGAGAGCGATTCCTCGTCCGAGCGTGCGACCGAAGAGTTCTTCTTCCGCACGAATGATGTCGGTCGCTTTCTTTGCTCCCGCAAGAATTTCTGGAAAGGCTTTTCCCAAAGTTTCAACAACCGCGGGAACAAGTTCAAAAACAAATGGACGATCCATGCCAAGAGTTTGTCGTCCATGACGCGCGGCTCGTCGAATGATGCGGCGCAGAACATAATTTCTTCCTTCGTTTCCAGGGCCAGCGCCATCGCATGCCGCTGCGGTCAAGCATCGGACATGATCGGCGATCACTCTGTATGCGATATCGATGTGATCGTTCAAGACGCCGCCATACGGTCGCGCTCCTGTCACTTCGTGGATTGCGGAAAAAATCGGCGACCAAAGATCCGTGTCATAATTTGATCGCTTGCCTTGAATCACACTCACCAGTCTTTCCAGTCCCATACCGGTATCGACATGTCGTGCGGGAAGTTGCTTCAGTGTCCCATCAGTTTCACGATTGAACTGAATGAAAACGTGATTCCAAATTTCTAAGACATCTGGATCGCCAGAATTCACCAGCGCAGCAGCGTTGCGTCCGCCAATGCGATCGAAATGAATTTCGGAACATGGACCGCATGGACCGCTTTCACCCATCTCCCAGAAATTATCTTTCATCGAGCCAGGAATCACATGATTTTCAGGAAGAAAGCGCAGCCAAATCGCACGCGCTTCCGTGTCGGGTTCCAGTCCTGCCTTTGCATCACCGCCGAAATATGTTGCATAGATTCGATCGGGATTCAATCCAAATGTTCCAGTGAGCAATTCCCATCCCCACGCAATGGATTCTTCTTTGAAGTAATCACCGAATGACCAATTGCCGAGCATCTCGAAAAAAGTATGGTGATAGACGTCGTTTCCAACATCTTCAAGATCGTTGTGCTTTCCACCAGCGCGAATGCATTTCTGCGAATTGACTGCGCGCGTGTATGGCCGAGTTCCTCGACCAAGAAAGACATCCTTGAATTGATTCATCCCCGCATTCGTAAAGAGCAGCGTGGGATCGTCGTATGGCACGACGGGACTTCCTTGCACAAATGTGTGCGCCGCTTTGTTGCGGAAGAAATCGATGTATGCGGTTCGAATGTCTGCAGCGCGCATTGGGAGGGAAGTCTACGCAATTGTGCCACGAATTTGTTTCGCCCGTAACATCCGACCCCATGACGCGTCGTCCATTCGTTGGCGGAAATTGGAAGATGAATACGGACCTCGAATCGGGGACGGCTCTTGCATCGGCCTTGGCAACAGAGTTGAAACACGGAAGTGACGCAATCGATGTCGTCGTTTTTCCTCCGTATCCATATTTACAGTCCGTTGGTCGAGTGATCGATGGGAGTTCCATCGCTCTGGGCGCGCAAGATGTGTCGAGCGAAGTCAACGGTCCATTGACTGGTGAAGTCAGCGCAGAAATGCTTTTGGATCTTGGCGTGAAGTGGGTCCTCGTTGGTCATTCTGAGCGGCGTCATCGCCTCGGCGAAGCTGATTCTTTAGTGGCAGAAAAATTCGCTATGGCAATCGAGAGCGGATTATCGGTTGTCCTCTGCGTTGGCGAGACTTTGGTTCAACGAACCACTGGACATGCGCATAAAGTTGTTCTTGACCAACTCGCAAGCGCATTTGAGTGCATTCCCGCCGATGCTTTGGCTCGAGTCGTGATTGCATACGAACCCGTTTGGGCGATTGGCACGGGCGTTGCCGCGACTGCGGACGATGCAGAGGAGGCTCACGGGGTGATACGGGGTTTTATTGGTTCACGCTATAATTCGGAACTCGCCTCTGGGATCCGCATTGTGTATGGCGGATCGGTAGTGCCTGTCAACGCGAAGACGATCTTCGCTGCGCCAGGAGTTGACGGTGGATTGATTGGTGGAGCTTCGTTGAAGCCAACTGACTTTCTTTCCATTTGTTCTTCGGCAATGATCGGAATTGCGACCGGATAATCCGGCCGAGTGGAATAATCCAATGAGCATGTGGTTTTCGATTCTTACCGTCCTCTTCATCTTGTCTAGCGTCATTTTGGTGCTTGTGATTTTGGTGCAGCGTCCGCAAGGTGGCGGGTTGGCACAGGCATTTGGTGGCGCTTCGGGTGGAGGAACCGACACAGCATTCGGCGGTCGTACCGGAGATGTCTTGACATATCTCACGATGGGTGCGTTTGCGCTTTACCTCCTCGTTGCGATTGGTCTCAATGTGGTTGACAATCAAAATTCATCTCAAGGTACCCAAACTGAAGAACAGATGATCGAACCCGGACTTCTGCCGACCGATCCAACAAAGACAACTGTCACACCAACTGGAACGACTCCGACAACTCCAGCATCGAATGCCCCGCTGACTGCGCCAGCACCTGCTGCTGACTCGGTTCCAGCAGCGAATCAATCATTGACTGCTCCGGCAGCACCAGAAGCACCAGCACCAGCACCAGAAGCACCAGCACCAGAAGCGCCTGCTGGCGGAAAGCCGTAATCCCCAATGATTCGATCGATGACCGGGTTCGGCATCGCACAAGCCGAGCTCGATGGAGCGCTTGTCGCAGTCGAAGTACGTTCTGTCAATAATCGACATTTCAAGTGCACGCTTCGAGTGCCTGAAGATTTCACTGTTCTTGAAGCAGATATTGAAGCACACGTATCGCGTCGCCTTGTTCGTGGCAGTGTCATCGTGACAGTGCGAATTTCCAATGCTGCAGCGCAAATAACGACACGCATCAACGGCGTTCGCTTGAATGAGTATCTCGCACAACTCACCGCTGCACTTGGATCAGAAGAAGCATCGCGTATTGATCGTGGCCAGTTACTGCTTCTTCCAGGTGTTGTTGTCGAAGATGGTGGCGCAGTTTTTCTTGAACACCTCCGCCCAGTTGCGCTGCGTTTGCTTGATGAAGCATGCGACAAACTTATGGCAATGCGCCAAATTGAAGGCGAGGCGCTTCGTGAACACTTGGTTGAATATGGCGCAATCATTCGTTCGCGAGTCGAGGCAATTCGACTGCGCGTACCTGAAGTCATCGCGGCATATCAAACTCGATTGCGACAGCGCATTGATGGAATGTTGGCGGAGATTGGCAAGACTGTCGAGCCTGCAGATTTGCTTCGAGAAGTTGCAATATTCTGCGAGCGTTCCGATATCGCCGAAGAACTGGTGCGCTTAACTGGGCATCTTGATCAATATGAATCGCTGCTCAATGCAAAACTCGCAGAACCAATCGGACGAACAATGGATTTCGTTGCGCAGGAGTTGTTGCGTGAAGCGAATACGATTGCCAGTAAGTCAGCGGACATTTCAATCAGTCGGCAGGTAGTCGAAATGAAGACTGCAATCGACCGCATCAAGGAGCAGGCGCAGAATGCTGAATAGGGACGGGGAACTCGCACGAGTACAGCTTTCGCCTGATTGCGAGCCGGATCCATTTTGTCGCAGAGAGATGCGTTGACTAAACTATGTCTGCAATACATAGGACACGAATCATGAAGCAAAGTGCACCAATCGGAAAAATGTTTGTCTGCGTTGTGGTTCTCACTGCGTCCTGCCACGCATTTGCACAAGCACAAAATTTGACTGGCAGGCGTCCTGACGAAAAAGGTCAAGGAGTCGGCAAAATTCCAGATCCACAAGATCCAGTGAAGGTGAAGATCGAAGCCATTGGAGGACAGCAGTTGTGGCGTGGGGACATAATGCAGAGTCCGATGCTGCCTGCACCTGAGGTTGTTCGACTGTGGTCCGAGGAAGTCCTTGCGAACGTACGCATTTCTGCGAAGGTGCTCAGCTTGGTTGCAGATTTGGATTCGCAT
>CAMDEL010000111.1 GCA_945896765.1 Singulisphaera sp. GP187 | reverse complement strand
CGTAAGCCCATCCAAATCAGTCCTGCGAGGAGGGGAAGAAGAACAAAGATCGAATAGATCAATATGAAACATCCAATCCCTCCAGAAATTGCCGCCCATGCCGGCTGGTCCGGATTTTTCTGCTGGCCAAAGAGCAGACCGTTCTGCGCAAGATTGCTGATTTGAGTTGGAATGTTTGCGACTAAATAAATTGCGACCCCAGCAGTCAGCATCAGCCAAGACTTTTTGTACATCGCCCAACTTTGACCCCAGACATTTGTGAATGAATATTCCATTGTGTTCTCCAGAATTTATTACTGAACGGTCTTGCTTTGAATTGCCGCCGGCTTGACTGATTTTTCTAATTTCGCGGCCCAAAGAATGCCTTGTTTTATGTGGTCACGAAAGAGTGGATCTGCAAAAGATTCTTTTGTGTGACCCCCTGCGGTGTACCAACATCGTCCAGTTTTCATGTTACGCCACCACATGCAAGGATGATCTCCATCCATGCCGCCACCTTCGAATGTCGATTCGTCCAATCGTGCGAGCACATGAATGCCATCAACCTTGCGCGGGTTTCGTTTGAATCGATACCACTCGTCGGTGCGTTGCCACTTCTCTGGCAACATGTCGGTTGAAGGGTGCGTGCGATCTTCGACGATCACGGTTGCTTGTTGAATCGCTGGATGCCCAGCGAAATGCGCGCCAATCATTTCGTCATACCAAGCCCAATCATGCTCGGTATCACTTGCCGCGTGGATACCCGCGAAGCCGCCGCCAGATTCGATGAATTCTTGAAAGGCTGCCTGTTGTTCATCATTCAACACATCGCCTGTGGTTGAAAGAAAAACAATAGCTCGATATTTCGCGAGGTTATCCTTTGTGAAGAGCGCGCTGTCTTCGGTTTGATCGACATCAGCATCCTGAGCCATAACTTCGCGCACACATTTGATTCCATCTGGAATTGAATCGTGACGAAATGTTGCTGTCTTTGTGAATACCAAGATTCGCGGCTTCGCCGTGGCATCATCAGCGCGCAAGGCAACAACTGAAATCCCTGTAAGAACACAAAGAAAAAGTGCGACTCGCAACATGCTTGCAAGTATCCCACGAATGACTGAAGGCGACAAATGAAAGGATTATGAACCAGTGACTGGTGGGTTCGCGATGGGTGGGACCGCCTGCGTTTGATTCGATTCGCCAGCTGGCTTGATTCTGGGTGCTCCACTGGTTTTCGTTGGGTCTTGTTCCTTCGGATTCGTCACTTCCGAAGGCAAACGAGAAACGACTTCTTCGGCAGTTGGCTCGCGTAGCAAAACTTGATCGCCTTCTTCGAGGCCGGTCATAACTTCGACATCCATTTCGCTTGATCTTCCCAACGTGACTTGGCGCTGACTGAAGCCTTCGCTGTCTGGCACATAGACAAAGCTTGCGATGCCTTGGCGAAAGACAGCTTGCACAGGAATACTCAGCACATCAGTTGCTCGCCCAAGAAGAATCGACGCCTTGCATCGCATGCTGGGCTTGAGACCAAGAGACTCGACATCATCGAGCAGAACGCGCACTTTGTAATCGCGACGATTTGGATCACGCCAACCACCACTCTCTGCGAGCACGCTGACATTCATAACATTCCCGCGGATTGGAACGGTTGGACTTGCATCACTAAAAATGGTCACTTCCTGATCTGGCTTAATCCGACCAGAGAGTGCTTCGCTCACTTTCAAATACGCAACCATCTGCGAGACATCTGGGATGATCATCACTAATTCATTTGGCTTCAACTCTGTCCCAATTGCGGGAGGTGGTGCATCACCACCACGACCCCAACCACCAGATTCCAAACTGCTTGCATAAACAACAAGGCCGTCGGTGGGAGAAATGATTGTGGTGTTTTCAAGTTGTCGTTGACCTTGGGCCAATCGCTCAAGCGCTGTCTTCGATCTGAATTGCGAACTCTCTAAATCAGATTGCGCTTTGACGATCTCTGAATTCTTTTTCTGTTCGGTTCGCTTTCGTTCAGCGAGAGCCTGCTCGACATCAGAAATCTTTTTCGCTTCATCTTGTGGCCGCTGGAATTTTTCGTACACCTCAATATCCAGCGCAGATTGCTTGACCTTCGCATCCGCTTGAATGAGGGCGATGCGATCCTTCTCGTATTCGTCGCGGCTGATGAATCCCTTCGCGACAAGTGATTCCGATTCGCCAAATCGTTTGCGTTGGCGATCCGCATCAATTGTCGCTGCTTCGACTGCAGTCGCCAAGAGTTGGCGCTTCGAGACAAGTTCTCCGTTTGTCCATCCTTCGAGCGCCAACTGACTCAACTTCACCTGCAATTCTGCTTTTTCAATTTCACTTAAACGTTCATTCTGTTTGATTGCAAGTGCCTGCTCATTTGCGACAGCTTCTGCCTGAGCGGTCTTCAGCTTGTCTTGCATGTCCTTAATTTTGTCTGTGGATTCTTCGCTGGCAAACTTCACCAAGACATCGCCCTTCTGAACACGTCGGCCTTCTGCAACAAGCTCGGTGATCACTGAACGCCCTTCGAGCAAATTGCGAACTTCAACTTGACGAAGCGCGGCGAGTTCTCCCGAGACGGGAATGATCATGTCGAAATCCATTCGATCCACCGCGTGCAATTCAAGACCATTAAAATTTCCGCTGACAACTTCTGTTGCGCGTCGGCTTGACTTGGGGATCAACATCCAAGTTGCGATTGCTGCGATCACGACGGCGAACGAAATGAAGATCGCTCGTCGACTCTGTCGCGCCTTCGTTGGATTCTCCAATGGAACGTCCACAGAACCATCGCCGCTGGCAACTTCGCCAACCGATCCTTCTGGAGGTTGTTCGATTTCATTGGACATATGTGAAAGCCTATAGCTTCAGACCGATGGAATCCCTACTGGTTGTGCAAGAATTCCAGATCCGCGTCTATATCGGACCTCCATGCCATCTGGAGCGATAATTTCCCCATCATCAGAGACTCGCAATTGGCCGGTTTGCCGCAAATATTCCAATATTGCGATCTGAACCTCGCGAAGAGCCCGAGCCTTTTCATTTTCCGCAGAATTAAGAGCGTCAACTGCTTCCGTGCGATCGCGGGGAGTCGCACGATCTGGCGCAGCATCAATACTGCCCTGACGATTACGGGCGATATCAATATTTTTATCCTGCAACGAAAGGGTGTACAGCGCGCGATCGATACGTCTGATTGCTTGTCGAACTTCGACCGCGGCAGTGTTCTTTGCAAAAACAAATCGCCGATCATTCTGTTCGAGAATCACTTGTGCTTTGCGGACATTCACTTCTTCGATCGTGCGATCGAGCGGAAGATCGATCGCGATTCCAATTGTGTAATTGCCAAACGAATCGTCGAGCTGAATACCGTTGAAAAAATCTGGGTTCTTTAATAGTGACGCAGTCGCAAAGATATCTGCACCTGCAAGAACCAAATTGCGCGCGTTGTCAACTTGACGCCGTGCATCTGCGACCAAGTCGCGCGTATTTTGCAAGTCGAGGCGCCACTCGAATGCATTGGCAATCGATCGTTCATTGTTGATGATCGGCGGATCGAGATCGAGCATTTCGGTATCGATGACAACTGGCGCGTCGGTCTGATATCCGATTCGCAACTTGAAACGATCGACAGCCAGTTTGTAGGTTTCTTCAAGAGAGGCAAGTCGATCAATGACGAAGAGGGCGCGCTGTTTTGCTAAGTCAGCTTGAAAGGCAACTTGCCGACCGCTGGACACTAATGCGTCTTCGCGGTCGACAATTGATCGCAGCCCATTGATTTGATTTCGTGTGTTCGAGATGACTTGTTGCTCAACCACCAATGCATGAAAATCACTGAAAATTGCGACATAAAAGCGGCGGCGGAACTCTTCGAATGCGCGGGCGCCATAAACCAAATTTCGCTTCGCTTGAATCAAACCTTCTTGCGCGATCAAGCCCGCACCGCGAAGCAGGGGGATGTCCAAAGAAAGTGCAATATCCAAAGAACTTGCTTGGCCCGTTTGAACCGCTTTACTCAGTTCGTTTGATGCTTGGGCGAGAATGTTTGCGCTGACTTGACCTCCATACGGAAGTTTTTGACTCACATTCAGATCGTTCACCAACTGAAGTGCCGTTGATTGTGTTCCGTTCAGCGAGACGCCTTGAAATTGTGGAGAAACGGTATTAAAGATTCGCGGGCTCCAGATGTGCTGCTGAATAAGCAAGTCAAGCGCAAGTAATAAATATGTTTCTTCTGCGACGCGATATTCCAAACTTTTCTTGATAGCGAATTGCACGCTCTTGGCAAGATTGAAGTGCTCTGCGTTTGTCGGTGGAGCGTATGCTTTCGTCACATCGGCGATGACTTTGTCGACATCGAGCACCGCGCGAGGACGAGCCTGATACTTCAGATCCTCCGGCTTTGGATTCACGGTCGGTGGCTCATTCAGCCCTGGGTAATCAGGTGTGAAGTTCTGACCTTGATAATTCGATTCGGATTTACTTATCGTGGGAACGCTTGATGGTTCGCTGATGGATTCACTTGCCGTGCGCAGGCGCTCTTCTGCGTTGATATCGATTACATGAAACTCCTTCTCTTGGCAGGCGATCGGAATGAGCGCCAGCAGTGCAAAAATTGCGCAGGCCAGGATTGAATTGATGTGGCGAGACATAGCGAAGTCGAAGAGTACGCTGAGGAGCGATTGGATTTTTATTGGAAGAAAAACAAGATCAGGATTGAAATGGCGATTCGGCATTTGTCTGCGATATGTTGCAGATGACGAGCCATGCTTCCAAATTTATTTTCAGCGAAGTTTAATGTCTTTTTACGTATTTTAATCGATTTTTGGCGAAAATGATTGATAAGCACTCTAATTTATGTCGACAATTGGGAAGGGTGATCGAATTTCGCAGAAGTTTGGCTATATATCGACCACAAACGAGGCAAGATCGTTTTTATTCGCCTATCTTCGTCGAAAAGATATCGATAATAGTAAAAGCCATTAAAAAAGCACAAAGCCCCGCAATCGCAGGGCCTTGAGCCGTAATCCCCAATCCATTTGGTGCCGTCACGCGCACCGTGTTCCATTTCCTTCCCATCAATCCCGTTCCACCCTCCAAATCCTTTTCCTAACCTCCTAAATGTCCATTTTCCTATCCTCCAACCCTTACTTCCCGATCTCCGAATGGTGGGGCTCCGAGAAAACTCGCCTAGCCCATTCATTCGTCAGAACCGGCTCCGAACTGCTCGCCTAGCCGGCTCTCTCCCAACGAGTTCGAGAATGTCAGGGGGTTTCCCCGTTCCTTAATGCGGTCGGATGTAAGCGCTTGGCGCAATCTCGTCTGCTGAACGGGGCGCCTCTTGGATTCTCTAACACAATGAATGTCAATTACAAAGCGGCGCGGTGCAAGTGAAAGCCCACATTTTTTAAAAATGGCCTTGCTGGAGTAAAAAAGTCGCTTTTGAAGCAAAGCGGGTGGGCTCAAACATGCATGGACTCAAAAGTGGTTCGTGCAGATTTTGGCAGCGGACTGATTTGCCCCCGGACTCAAACATGCTGCGCCGAGCTGCGCAGACTTGCTCGGCTTGCAAACTCGCCGGGGTTCAAATCATTCCGCTGCCCACGTTGGAGAATCAAATTCTCGCTCGAACGTTTTTCAGATCCGTCGAGCTACAGCTTGCGTGCCCAGACGTTGGAAAGTTCTCTCGGGCGAGTTCCGCAGGCGGCCGACGGAATTTGTAATCAAACTTCGAAATCCGGATCGTGTCGGTCG
>CAMDEL010000110.1 GCA_945896765.1 Singulisphaera sp. GP187 | reverse complement strand
GCCAGCACGCCTTCGGTGCGCTTTTCAAGCGCCTCCACAATTTCATATCCATACATCTGTCCGCATTCAAGCAGTTTCAGAACAGCAACTGGTCCAACTCCGCGCAAGAATTCGCCTTCGACTGGTTTCATGTGATATCTCCTTGGCGCATACTATATGTGGCATAGTATGCACGTCAAGCCAAACTGAAATTTCTCACTTCAAATGGACCCAGATTCAGGGTCGTGACCAACTTTGCAAACACTTTGCGTGGTCATGCGTGACACCGCAGTGTTTGGTCTAGTGACGATTGTTTCTGGAGCAGGCGGTTTGTCGCCAACTGAACTGTGCGATCTGACTTCGTTGTAGTGGCGACCCCCATTTCTCAATCATGATCTTCGCTTCTCGCCACCGATGAACTTGTCAACCACTTCTGGGATCACACCGCGCAACACGCCGTAGCGTGATTGATGGTCGCGCGGATACGCGGCCGTGAAGTGATCAAAGTGCGCGTGAAAGCACTTCCACAGCAGCGATGACTTTTGTTTAAAAGAGTTGGGCTTGCGAGCGCGAAACGGTCGCGCGACCAGAGCAGGCGAGCGTAAAAACGAAAGACGGTCATCCGCCAAAGTGTGGCCGAATTTCTTGCGCACTTGTCGAGGCCGTGTGCGCGCGATACTCGCCTGCGACACTGGAAAAGCGAAGTCCTATCAATAATTGATGGCGGCTACTTCGAAGCCGCGGCCTTGACTTCCACCTCTAACTTGATTGTTTGCGACGGCGCATTATTTTTATCAATGGTGCTCACAAGTGCGAATTCAATCTTTGCCTTGCCCACGGCGCGTGCATGCATCCGCTTCACAAACTCACCCTTCTTCTTCTTGGCGGGGGATTGGGGCCACTGGCGAACATCCTCGCCAATTTGGGTGTCCACGAAATCGAGGAAAGCTCAAATAAGCCTGCCTGCATATTTTGTTGGACAAATCGATCTTCGATTGAATCGCTCCCTTGAACAAATTGGATGCAGGTTTTTTTGGGGGAATAAAGTTTTTTAGTAGCGGCGGGCTATAGGGCGCTAGCCCTTTTTGTTTCAAAAAAATTTCCACAGCCAGTGGGTGAGACAGCCCTGCAGCCTTCACAGCCACCAAACCATGGCAGACGCCAAGGTTTGGAGAAGTAAAAAGGAAAACTCATCCGCTGCGAAGGCCGCGGACTCGTCCCAGAGAAGATGGAAAATAGAAGATGATTCCGCTGCGCGAAATCATCAAGAGAAAATGAAACTACGGAGTCCTCACGACACGGAACCCGAAACCGTTGTAGGCGGCGTACGGGAGGACGCTGCCGCTGCGATGCGACGCGCGGCAGTAGCTGGAGCTGTCGGTCCAGCTGCCGCCGCGCAACAAACGGAACGAACCAGTCGCAGGTCCTGTGGGGTTGGTCACGCTTACTGATGAATAATCCCCATCCCTATCCTGGCACCACTCCCAAACATTGCCCAACATGTCGCAGAAACCAAGTCCGTTGGGCTGAAGCTTGCCGACAGCGTGAGTTGGCCCTCGTGAAATACCTTGATACCACGCGATCAAATCAAGATCGCCGTATGTCGCACCTTTCGTTCCTGCGCGGCAGGCGTATTCCCACTCTGCCTCTGTTGGCAAGTGAAGACCACCGCCAGCTTTCTTCAAGAATATACTTATGTCCTCCCACGACACGCTGTCGACAGGAAGTGATTCACCACGAAACGTGCTCGGGTTCGTATCCATCACTTTGAACCACTGCGCTTGGGTGACTTCGGTTCTCCCGAGATAGAACGCTTTAGTGATCGTGACTTCGTGCGCAGGTTTTTCGATATCGCTTGCTTGCGTATCGCCGGGACTTGCACCCATCATGAATGTTCCAGGAGGAACCAACAGCATCTCGATGCCTGCCGATTTATGCGTGACTCGCCATGGCAGGTCTGTCGCTCTGATGCGCTTGAGAAAGTCCACATCGGTGACAACCTTGGGATCGGGATTCTGTTCGAGAACTTCAGCCCAAGTGGACACCGACTGGATCGCTCGCAATCGATTCTCGTGCAACTGCTTGCATAAAAGATTGGCACTTGCGACAGACTTTCTTACCAGAGCGATGCGTTCGGGGGAAACGGTCTCAAGAGGGGTGTCCGGCAACTCTGGCATCGCATCGCGCATCTTCTGAAGTGCCGCCTCGGCGGCTTGCAAGTCGCCGATATTGACAGATTCGATCGTTTCCTTTGCAAACGCCTCCGCACTCGCGAGTTCAGGCTCGACTCGTCGGGCAGACCACCAAACGACCGCGCGTTTTTCGTCAAGGCGTGCGAGCGCCGCTGTGGTATCTGCCTCAAGCGGGAACTTCGGCGTTTTCGCGAGATCGAGCTGCCCATCTATCTCAGACATTAAGCCATACGGTTCGCCCGTTGCGATGTTTTTCATGATCGCACTGATCCGATCCCGCTTGAGTTGATTAAAGTCGATCGCCGCATGCCGATGTCTCTGGTTCAGGCCGACTGGAATCGCAAGGCCAAGAAAAAGTGCGAACCCAATCGCCGAAAACATGATCGATTTCCGATGTGACGCGATCGCCGTCTGGATCGCGCCCTTGGGCGGCTCGGGCTTTGGGGCATTGGCTTTAACAACAGATTCTGCCGGCAGATACCCAGGAAACCACGATTGGTCTCTCGCAAACCCCATCGAAAATGTTTGGTCACAAACCACCTGCACCAATTCGTCATCCGCCAAGACATGCCCACCATTCGCCAAATCTATCCAATCGTCAAGGGTTCGAAGTTTCGACTTAACGCCATCCCGAATCATCACGTACTTCTCTTCCAGCGATTCGAATTCTGGGATCGTGGAACTTGCAGCAAGATCGAGATCGACAAACTCGTGCCCCTGGTTGGATGACGAACCCGATTTGGGGATCAGCGGTGGGAGCGAATCGACCTGCTTGCTCGCTGCGACTCCAAACTTCAATCCTTCGACCTGCGAAGCTCGCATCCACTTCGACATGTCCTCTCGCTTTACATAGTCGTCAGGGAGAATCTCGCCCCTGAGGGCACGTCGCTTCATCTGCCCCGAGTCAAATGGACCAAACGTCGCGTCCGCTCTCTTGAAGTGCCACTTCGCCATTATTACAGAGTGCTCCAATCAGCACGCTGAAAGACAAAGGTCTTTGCAAGTTTTCGTGGCTTGATCGATCCAACGAGAGAACCGTGTGCTGGTCTGTTCATAGTTACTCCGGACGATCGCTGAACCGATTGATTTCCTACTTAAACTTCACTTCCACATTGACAGATGTGGTGACCACCCCTCGACTCGTGCGCACTCTCGCGTAAACATGAAATGCGCATCCGTTACAGTCGGGAACCACCAAGCTGCCACTTCCGTCGATTGATCCGGAACCCGAACTCCACTCGATCTGCGGCTGAGGAGATAAGGCAATTCCATTGCCGTCTTTCGCAACAGCGCTGAACTGAATTCGGCTCCTGGGTACAACGCGTTCAGTCACCTTGGGAGTCATCTCGATATAAGTCGCTTCTTTAGGTGCCATCTGCCCTCCACTGGGTTGAGTATTCGATTGGGACGAATCGCCGCGGTTGGTTCCATGGCTCGGCATCGTTGGTGTTGGTTCAATGTCTCTTTCATTAGCACTCGTCATAGAAGGAACACTGAATCCTTCCGATGAATAACTCGGAGCAACTGGAAAGACGTTTCTACTCGTTGTCGTACTCCCCGCGTTATCGCTCGGCTGGACAGGTCTCGCTACTGTCACCGAGTTGAAGGCCGTCGAGATCTCTTCTCTGATCTTGCCCCAATTGAAGTACCCATACAAGACGAACAACACGATCACTCCAGACGCGAAGCCCGAATAACCACGGTCAGAACTATTCAGCCAAAAGAAATAGTGGTCCCAAAGTGTATTGTGAGGCTTGTTGAATTGGCTGCTCGTCCCGCGACTCGCACCGTGGACCGGTTGACGAAAGGCATTGAATTCTGCTGGACTTTCAGTTCGAACCTTTGGGGGTATCGCCTTCACTGGTGGTGGCGGGATGATTGCCTTGGAACACACAAAGGAAAGCCCGCGTACTTGCCTTGCAGGGATCCAGTCTTTCAACCCCGCCTTCCAAATCAATGTCTCGCCGTGAATGACGCCACGACTTGCCAGTTCGGAAAGTTCCTCCGCCGAAATCGGCCCATTGCGAACTTTATCAATGGCGTAGAACCATGAGCTCATGACAACGACAAGTGTAACAATGCGGTGCTGCAATACAAATGTCTGGCGACATTATGGCGCATTGGCGGCCTTCGCTCTCGCGGCGGAGTAGTTTCCTCCAACTCCACCGCCTCGGCGGTGGTCGTGTGGCGGGCAATAGCAGGAAATTCCTATGCGATATCCACGGCGACTTTGAAATCTTTCAAATCGTATGTGTCGCACCTGTTGTAGCGCGACCGATCGCACTCACATCAGCTATCAGATCCCGCAGTCATAGTCCGACATCGGATCGTCAAGGCATAGTTCGATGACGAGTTGGCCGCACTCGATTGTTTCCGTTGCCGGCGGCCCCGTGCTTGGCGCGATGCGAACGCCATGATTGCACATCTCATTTACCAACATGCCGCAAGATGCGCTCGATGATCTGCGCGTCGTTGATGAGCGACATGGGGCGCATCTCGTGATGACACTGGAAAAGCGAAGCCCTATCAATAATTGATGCCGCTATTTCGAAGCCGCTGCCTTGACTTCCACCTCTAACTTGATTGTTTGCGACGGCGCATTATTTTTATCAATGGTGTTCACAAGTGCGAATTCAATCTTTGCCTTGCCCACGGCGCGTGCGTGCAGCTGATAAATAGTTTGAATTTCTTTGCCCGCTGCAACCGTGCCCTGCGGCTGAGTCTCGAATGCTGCATCGACAAGAAGAGATGGATCATTGAGCGTGCAGCATTGCCACGCGTGTCCATCCCCCGACTTCGATGTGAGCGAGACCTTGAAGTCTTCACCCACACTCGCGGGCTTGTATTACCCAATGGCCATCACTGCAATCACATTGGTGTTGGGATTATTCCTGCTGCGCGACCGTCAGCGCGAAGCGTTGAGTTAACGTGTGGGACGAAATGGGGTTTTCGCCACAATTTACGGCAAATTCTGCAAACTGATGGCGTGCCAGTCGTTGATATGCGCGAGAGTGACGCAAACCTGACCGCCCTTTATTGGCGTTAATTTTTTTCCCACCGATCCAAGTTTCCGCGCGGCGCAAGCCATACCCAGTCCACGGAATCTTTAACTTGCGTGGACTTTTCAAGATTGCCTCGATTATCCATACCATCTCGACCAACCGACCACATTCGAAAACCATTCGCATCGGTTTCCATCAAGATTGATTTGCCATTCCATGAATCTCGCGGCGCATTGTCATTACAAAGTGGCGCCAAGTCCTTGGCACTCGCAGGCCACTTCCCATTTGCACGGCGATACAACTCGGCAGCAATTGAGATCACGCACGCATCACGATTCGCTCGATCAATCTGAAGCTCGAACACAACTTTTCCAAGAGCTGGCATCAATATCCCTTCCAAGAAAAATCGCGCTCCATGCGCGGTCATGCTTTCTACAAATTCTTCCTCCGCAATCGTACTTGCCGTCACGGCATCATTCAGCGAGTCATTCGGTTGGCCGGCCAATCGTTTTATGGAAGCGTCGTAATGATCAAGCGCCTCCTTGCGACCAGCGATCGCATAAAAAGCAAATGGTTGGCTTAGGAAACTCGCAAGCAAAGTGAATTGAGTTGTTGCCCCTTGTTTTTTGCCATCATTACC
>CAMDEL010000109.1 GCA_945896765.1 Singulisphaera sp. GP187 | reverse complement strand
TGTGCAACCAGACTGGCAAGGCCAAGAAAAATGAGAAAGCTCATGCTGTCTGTGACCATCGTGAGAAAAATAGTCGATGCAGTCGCGGGATCAAACCCAAGTCTTCGCATAATGAGTGGCATCGCACTTCCCGTGATGCAACCAATTGTCAATGTCGCTGTCATGCTTATCGCAATCACCACACCCAAATGCCACGATTGACCAGATGCAATTTTGGCGAGGACAACAATGCCGCCGACTAGCGTTCCACACACAAGGCCGTTGAGAAACCCAACTATCATTTCTCTTCGCACATGCATCAAAGAGTGATTCGGTCGAATCTGATCCAACACAATTCCGCGCAGTGTCACAGCGAGTGATTGCTGCCCTGCATTGCCCGATTGATTGGCGATGACTGGCATCATCACTGCCAATAATGCAATCTCGGTGATCATTCCTTCGAACTGCATAACCACGACCGCAGCGACAGCGCTCGTGAACAGATTGACAATCAGCCATGGAAATCGCCCGCGCAATTTCTGAGTGACCGTGGAATGAACGCCCTCTTCTTTTCCTGCACCCACCATGCGCTGAGCATCTTCAGTTCCTTCGGCGCGAATAATGTCGATGACATCGTCGACGGTCACGATGCCAAGCAATCGCTGTGAATGATCCACGATTGGGAGTTCGAGATAGTCATATTTTTCAAACTCACGCGCCAAGAGTTCTCGATCGAGTTCAGGACTGACTGCATCGACATGACGCTCGCAAATATCACTGATCAATTCACCACTGCGCGAAACAAGCAATTTTCGCAGTCCAATCGTTCCCTTCAGTCTGCCTTTTCGATCTGTCACAAATGCCTGTTGCGCATGCTCGATTGGTTCGCCACGACGAATGTGTTCGATCGCTTCTGCAACAGTCTCGTTTTCGCGCACAGATAAATATTGTGTGGTCATCATTCCACCAGCGCTCTCGCGTGGATGGACCATCAATTCGCGCAAGTTCAGGGCCGTACCAACTCCCATCAATGCGAGCAAGCGATCACGGTCCTGCTTGGGAAGAGCTTGCAAAAGATCGGTGGCATCATCGGGCGCCATCTCGCTCAACATGCGACCTGCGAATGATGGATTTTCTTCGATGAGATCTTCGATCACGCTGACTGCAAGCGGAATCGACATGTGACTGAGCGCATCCGCGGCGGCATCGACTTCCATCTCGCCGACAACATCCGACGCTTCGTCTTGTGGCAACGCTTCCAGTGTTGTGGCGGCATCCGCTGCGTCTTGCTGTTCGACTGCATCTGCAATCAATTCGGGTGAGGCATCACTTTCGATCAGATCATCGACGAGTGCATCTTCTGCTGTCTCGATGCGAGGATCGCTGACGGAGCCCTCTCTCAAATTTTTATCGTCATGATCGTGAGGAGTCATCAATGCCCCTCGAAAGTGTCAACACGATCCCATTGCCAAATCACGCGGTTTGCATGTTCGAATCCCAGCATGCTGATCGATCCTGCCTTCAATCCAAAGCTTCGACCGCGCGCTGGCGGAAGTTCCAGCCACACTGCAGCGATCATGCGCGAAAAATGCCCGTGAGAAAATAACAACACATTTCCTTTTGTGGCGAGACATCGCTGGACAATTGTCCGCGCTCGTGAAGCGACTGCTTCGATTGATTCTCCGCCTGGGCAACCATCACGCCAGAGATCCCAATCGAGATTGGCATCGTGATCGCCAGAAAAATGC
The DNA here is from genome assembly GCA_945896765.1 of Singulisphaera sp. GP187. Classification (GTDB taxonomy): domain Bacteria; phylum Planctomycetota; class Phycisphaerae; order Phycisphaerales; family SM1A02; genus F1-60-MAGs104. The sequence continues at coordinate 4,112 of CAMDEL010000109.1, read as the reverse complement.
ATTGCCGCAATCTGCGCAGACGTCAGCCCTTCATATTTTCCATAATCCCATTCGAGCAAATTGGGATCTGGTTGAACGCGGTCCGCGAATCCTGCACGTCGTGCAGTTTCCATTCCTCGGCTGACTGGGCTGGAAAGAACAAGCGCAAAATTTCCCTTGGCCAATTGTGGAGCCAATTGATCTGCTTTCAATTCGCCTCCAGCAGTCAATGGCACATCGGTTCGCCCTGTGTGACGGCCGTTGAGACTCCACTCGGTATCAGAGTGACGAACAATCCAAATTTGTTGTGCAGTTGATGGCATAAGAATATGTTGGACAATACCCTGCCTGAAACGTTTTCGTCAGGTGAAAATTCGACAATGATCAGCAGCGAACATCCTCTTGTGCAAACCGAATCAGAAGGCAGAACGTTCACGATCACATTGAACAATGCTGCGATGCGAAATGCGATGAGTACTGCGATGTTCGATGGTCTCGAAGATGCGATCGAACGCGCCAAAGCATCTGCCCAGCGTGACGAAACACTCGTCGTGATTCTTCGCGGGGCTGGCAAAGCATTCTGCTCTGGATTCGATCTTGCAGAGTGTGTGAATGACAACAAGATGCTTGAACAATTTGTGCGCCGGCTTGGCGAAATCAGCAGCACACTTCGAACCATGCCTGCGATTGTTATCGCGCAAGTTCAAGGGCCCGCGCTTGCCGGTGGTTGTGCGATCGTTGCAGCATGCGACATTGTTTGCGCATCTGACTCTGCATCTTTCGGATATCCCGTTCACCGAATTGGTGTCTCTCCCGCGGTCAGTTTGCCCACATTGATGGCGACTATTGGATTCGGTGGCGCGCGATCACTGGCGCTCTCTGGAGAAATCATCGACGCGCAGCGCGCGAAGGCGCTTGGACTTGTTCAATTTGTCGAGTGCGACGAATCTGCGCTTGCGGTTCGAGTCGCCGCTCTTGTTGATGCGCTCTTGCTGAAAGGCCCACAAGCATTGCGCGCGACAAAGATGTGGCTGAATCATATTGACGGCACGAGTCCTGAAGGATTTCTAGGAAGCCGTGTTGATGACACAATCAATGCAACCGTAAAACTCTGCGGTGAAAAAGAAGCGATCTCGATGCTTCAGGATTTCTGGAGCAAACGCAAAGGTAGTTCTTGAAGTGGATCGAAGACATTCGCCGTTTTTTTCGGGATCTTGATTATTACTCCATCAAGCGCCCGACCACGACCTGGTCGCGGATGCTCATCCGAAATCTCTGGGTGACTTTGTGCTTGGGATTCATCTGCGCGATCGCAATGCAATTTCTCGCGAAGTCCTCTTCACCACCTTTTACCTGGTGGGATTTGCTCCGCAATGCACTCCTCAGTTGGCCCTTCCTCTATATAGGTGGGCTTGGCGTCTCAGGCATTCTCTACATTTGGAAGATCACACACTCCCAACACTCTCAAAATATTCGAAAAACGCTCAGAACAAATGGAATCTGCCCGAACTGCAAGTATTCGCTCAAAGGAAATCCTTACGCCATCCGCTGCCCAGAATGCGGCAAACATCTCTTCGGGTGATTGACTTTGCGTACCCTTGAACCCATGGAACATCTCGTTCAACTCGCAGTCGCTCACGGTTGTGCAACGATCACGATGCGCCGGCCAGATGTGCGCAATGCGCTGGACTTTCCGCTGATCCAAGCTCTCGCCGACGTTATCGCTCGCGTTGCGCAGCACATCAAAGAGACGCCAAATGACATTCGAGTTGTCGTCCTCGCTGGCGAAGGAAAATCGTTCTGTGCTGGTATGGACTTGAAGGCTGTCATGAATGACCCCATTCAAATGGGACAAATGCTCCGACAACTTTCTATGACGCTGCTTGCGCTGCGACAACTGTCAGTGCCAACCATCGCACGGGTGCAAGGCGCTGCAATCGGTGGCGGTTGCGGATTGGTCGTCGTCTGTGACTTTGCCGTTACGCATCCTGAAGCAAAACTTGGATATCCAGAAGTCGATCTTGGCGTCTGCCCTGCAGTTGTAGCGCCGTGGCTGATCAAGAAAATCGGTGCCGGGCCTGCGCGCGCGATGTTGCTTTGCGGTGGAACGATGAAAGGCGACGAAGGATTCTCGCGCGGACTCGTCACGCACTGCGCACCGATCGATCAACTTGATACGACGATCGCCACACTCGTTGCACGATTACTCACTGGCGGACCGAACGCATTGGCATGCACCAAGAACATGCTGAACGAACTTGATGGATCGAATGACGAGCAAGTTGCAATCGAAGCCGCAGAACTTTCGGCGAAAGTGATTGCGGGCGCAGAAGCGCAGGCCCATCTTTCGCGCCATTTTTCAGCACATGACCGCTCGAATTTAGAAAGATAAAACATGCTCCCAGTCGAACGAACTGCCGATGGAATCGCCATCATCTCGCTCACCCCAAATCCAACAAAGCTGCGTGGTGGTGTTGTTGTCTTAGATTCTTGGTTGATTGAAGAAATCGCTACGACACTCGATGCAGTCGCTACAACATCGCCGAATGGAATCGTTCTCCGTTCTGCAAGCGAAAGAGTTTTCGTTGCAGGCGCAGATTTGGCAGAGATCGATGCGCTCGATGACATCGCACTCGATGCTTATTTGCGTCGAGGATCAGATGCATTCGCACGCCTCTTTCAAGTTCCTTGTGCAACTGTTGCGTTGGTTCATCGCGCTGCGCTCGGAGGCGGATTAGAAATTGCGATGCACTGCGACGGCATCATCGGCACGCTTGCCAGCGCAGAGGAAAAACCATGGAGAATTGGATTGCCCGAATGCGGCCTTGGAATTTGTCCTGGTTGGGGAGGCACGCAGATGTTGCCTTCGAGAATCGACCCTGTCACAGCAATCACACAAACTGCAACAGGGCAGACAAATTCTGTGAACGCACTCCCTGCTGGATTGTTCGATGTTGCCGTGAACGCCGGTGACGATGCATTGCGCGCAGCACTCGATTGGCTCGCGGCAAATCCCCGCTCGAAGCCGCGAACGCAACCAAAATCGATCAACGCTGTTCTTGCAACGACCATTCAATCTGCCCTTGAAACCGCGCGCGGCGTTGTCATAGCGACGGAAGCTTCGAATGCGGTCATGGAATGTGTCGAAATTGGGCTCAAGAGCGGATGGCAAGCAGCGCTCGCGGCTGAACGCAAGCATCTTGTTGCACTTCGTCACACCTCTGCGGCCCGCGAAAAACTTGCGCAATTCCTCAAGCCTGCGGGCTGAGTCATTTTCGGCTCGGCGCTTCGCATAAGAACATTTCCCATTTTGATCGTCAAATAGGCTATTGTTCTGTTTCTCTCGAACGCACAAACGGAGTTTTTATGACGACGACAAACAGTACAAATCTTGCCGACAACCTGAAGAACATTTCTGCCAACGATCGCAAGCAGATCGAAGCTGCGCAAGAAATGCTCGGACCAGATCCTGCCACGATGGGCGTGATGAAGAATACTTTTTGGGGAACATTTCGAGAGGACTTGCTCTTTCCATATCCCAAGAGTGCGCAAGAAGAGACTCAGCGCTGCAATGAACTGCTTGCAAGACTCGATACATATCTCAAGACCGAACATCCAACGCATGAAATTGATCAGCAGCAGCACATTCCAGAATGGGTTGTGAAAAAACTCTTTGACCTTGGCGTGCTCGGTATGACCATCTCGCAAGAATTCCATGGTGGTGGGTTTGGAATCACGAGTTACAACCGTGTGCTTGAACGAATCGGGCGTGCGTGTGGATCGACCGCCGTGATGGTCTCAGCGCATCAATCAATCGGATGCAAAGCCTTGATGCTCTTTGGAACTCCCGAACAGAAAAGTCACTTTCTTCCGCGCTTGGCCAAAGACACATTGAGTGCCTTCTGCCTCAGCGAACCAAATGTTGGATGCGATGCTGGAGGACAAGAAACACGCTGCGAAGTCAGCGAAGATGGAACGCATTTTATTCTCAATGGCGAAAAGAAATGGGCAACTTCTGCGGCGCTGAGTGGACTTTTCACAGTGATGTGCAAGCAGAAAATCACGGATCCAAAGAGTGGAAAAACGAAAGATTCGGTGACTGCGCTCATTTGCACTCCAGATATGGAAGGCAT
>CAMDEL010000108.1 GCA_945896765.1 Singulisphaera sp. GP187 | reverse complement strand
GAGGACGAACGGGATGAAATACATCTCGCTGACGCCGACCATGAATGAATATGTCGCTCCATCACCTGTCGATGCAGCAAGATCTTTTCGCAGTTTGCGTGAGCGAGTGTTCACCGACAATGTGTACACGATGCGAAGAATTTACTGGTGGTCGAAGTGACTAAACAGTCGCAGCAAATGCGTTTGCAAAGCAGACTTTGAAGATCATGGTCGCGGACCGCCGCCACCTGCGCCACCACCTACGCCACCACCGACAGAACCACTCGTCGAAGCAGGAGAAAATCCTTGCAGTTGTGAGAAAGTCATCGGCACAGTCATAGAAACATAGCGACCAGTTCCGCGTTGTTTCTCGAGTCTCGAAGGCGCAAGGAACGAATATCCACCAAGCGCACGGTGGACATAATCTGGCGCGCGAACAACCAGAGATTCGTGCGTGTAATCAATTGTTGCCCAGTCGTTTTCCCACGCTTCTGGTTCGACGAGAGATTTAATAAGTTCGATCAGGCGCTTTCCCTTCGCTGCATCTGTCGCGCGTTCTGGGCTTTCTCCGCCATTTCCAAAGAGGTTGCCACCGCCTCCGCCTCCGCCTCCACCTCCACCGCCGAATCCGCCACCACTGCCACCTCCGCCATTTCCACCACCGCCGCCTCCACCCTGATTGAACGCGGCGTCGATATTAAAGTCGGGAGCATTGTCGAAGTAAGGAACTTCGTACAGTAAATCTTTAATTGGATAGAGTTTGATTTTTCTGGTGCCGCGCCGCGACAAATTATCCTTTGTTCCCACTTCAAGAAAACCACCTCGAAGTTGCCAAGTGCAAGCGTGTTCAGTCGAAAGTTCTGCCAAGACCGTTTCAAGCGCATCGAGAGCGCAGACACGTTGTAGTTTTACTGTGATCAATTCTGCAGGATCCATACCTGTTGAATTCTTTTCAGTGAGCCACCGCGCAACCATTTGTACTCCAACAATTTGCTGGATGTAGTTGAGCGCATCTTTCGCGGGCGTTTCATCAAAGTCAATTGAGACTTCGGTGTGAAGCAATGCAAATAAAATGTCTTGGTCTTCTGTTAGAAGTTCTGGAGTGGCTGGCGGCGCAGGAGCCGGTACTTGAACAGGAGCCGCCTTTGATGAAGCGGCGGATGTTGCTGGAGTCATTGGCGCACGCGCTGTCGGGGGAGTCTGCGCAATGACAGAAGTGCTGACAGCCGAGCAAGCAACGAGTATGGAGGCAATGAATTTGTGTTCAATCTGCACAGTGAATCTCCTTCTCGGTGGGGAAACGCTACTTGGTTGATTCTAGCAGGGAATTGAGCGTTTTTATCGAAATTGCAGATTCTTCAAGACACAAAAGCGCCATTGCATTGCCCGCAACTGCCACTCTGCTATCCCAAGGCGCTGTGCGAATCGCTCCGAGCGTTCGCTGCGGGTCGCGAGCCAAGTATGACGACACGTCGTCATACGCCAACTGTCGAAGGAATCGCACCACACCCATTTGCATTGATCGAGCTCGATATTGCTCACCAACTGGAGTTAAAAGTGGATCAGTCATCATAAGTGCCAACGCAAATCCTGGTCGAGCAGTTTGAGCCGTCGCGCCTTTGCTAGCGAAACCAGAGAGCGAGAATGCCCCAATGAGATCAGGAGGCACGCGAGTTATCACCGGAGAATCTGCGCCGTCATGTACGCCGATCTGAACATGCGAGAGCGCGGCACGTGCAGCGCGTGCGATTGTCACATGATTCTCTGGAACCGGTCCAAGCTTTTGATCTGCAAGCAAGAGCCATCCAAGAGTTCCAACAATTTGACTGCGTGAAGTTCCTGTCCAACATTGATCGATTGCTTTCACCAGTTCCGCACGTTCGACCAAGGGTTTTCCTGCAGAATCGAGCGAAGCTAGAGTCGCAGCAGCAAGTGATTGTTCAAGTGGATCACCACGGAGAATGACTGCTTTTTTATCATCGCCAGCAACCATCTTTGTCAGCAAATCCCTTGCGTTTGCGTACAAAGATTCAGCAGCGGGTGACTCCTTCAGATGATCGCCATGAACTTCGAGTTCCAGCGCAGCAAGAATAATCCACGCAATCGACTTTGGATCAGCTAGCGGATCTTTTTCAATTTCCGCAACATCGTGCAGCGCCGTGAGAATCTCAAGCGCAACGGTGCGTGCGCGAATCGCCATCGCAGCATCATTCGCATTGAGTGTCGCGCAACGTGCGAGTGCAAATGCAGCGAGTGATTGTTCCGTTGGCGCGGCGTTTATCGAATCATCTTTACCTTCTGCGGGGAGATAATCGCCGCGTAATCCAAGCGATTGCAATGCGCGTTGTTCGCCAGCTGACTGCGAATCAGAACTCTTGTTTGCATGGATCATCGATCTCTCAAACCACTTGAGAATTTCACTTGTTCCAGTTTGCGCGCTCTGCACACTCTCGCGGGGTCCTGGTGTGGGCTGAAGCAGACTTCCGCGATTCACAAATGTCGGCATCATTGTTGATGCTGGTTGCACGATGCGTGTGGCTTCGAAGGTGTAAAGCCCAACCCGCTCGGTCGTGGGAATTGCATCAAGGTCCCGCGCTGGAAGACCAAGTTGCATCACAAGAGAAAGCAAAGTTTGATCGGGAGCAGCGGCAGCATTGAGTGCTTGCAAGACTGCAGGATGAGCAGCAGCCCAAGTGTTTCCGCGGCGAACTGCGATTCCATCAAGAGCGGGCTCGATCTCTCGAGAAGCTTCCAAATATGTGCCGCCGATGAGCGGTTCTGGTTTAGAGCCAAGTTCGAGTTCGAGCGTGATTTGGTCCCATTTGATGGCAGCAGAATCACCATTCACTTTGACAATTCGCTGCCGTGCATCCGCCAAAGCCGTCCCCAAAGCCCCCCGGATGGGGTCTTTTTGGTGAGAATCTCCGACTCCGATTACCCCTGAATCTTTGCGCAAAATGACCACCGCTGACCATGTTTCTGGAAGTGCCAAAAATGTGGAATTTGCAGGGATTTCCCCCATATCCACATACTTTCTGCACTCATTCCAAGCATTCAGGGCGCTTGCTGTTGGGGGAGGGGTGCTGGTCGCCGCGAATGCAACTACGAAGAAAATTATAGAAAAATGGAGGATTGTTTTGGCAATTGGCCAAATTTGGGGCATCTTCCAATTGTACGGGTCAGTCATGCGTTTGACTGCGATGGTGAAGACTAGAGTGTTGTGATGTTTATACACCGATTAATTCCATACGAGGTAACAAGACAGAAGCTCGCGCTTCTGACGATTCTTTCATTTTTGGCAATCCTCTGATTACAAGCGCCTTTTTCGGCACAACCAACCCCCCTTCGGGGGGCGGATGGGCGGATGGGGAGACACGCCCGGACACGCAAGTGTTACGGGTGCCGAAAAGCGCGACGGCCTGCGAAATTTCGCAGGCCGTCGTTGCTTTTGCAGTAAAAACTTTTGTCTAAAAGCTTTGTCTAAAAACTTTTGGAATGAATAAATTGAATCAGTCGAGCTTGATTTTGTCCGTTCCCAAAGCGCCGTGATCATCCATGCCGCCTTTGGTTGGCTTGGACTTCTTTGGCAGAATGAACGAATCATCTTCAGCGGCTGGAGTTTCATCACGTCCGCCACCAGCTCCGGCCGTCCACTGCGCACGCTTCAAGCTGAGCCCGATCTTGCGATCTTCAGTATCAACACGAAGAATCTTCACGTCAACTTCTTGGCCAGCCTTCACGATGTCCATTGGATTTTCGACCTTCTGATCGCTGAGTTCTGAGATGTGCAAGAGACCTTCCAAGCCATCTTCAAGTTCGACGAAGACGCCGAAGTTGGTGATCTTGGTGATGGTTCCCTTGACAATCATTCCAGGGCGGTATGCACTTGGAATCGCTTCAACCCACGGATCTTCCGTCAATTGCTTGACGCCAAGACCAACGCGTTGCTTCTCCTGATCGACTTCAATGACCACGCACTTGATCTCGTCGCCCTTCTTAAAGGCTTCGTTTGGATGCGCAATTTTCTTGGTCCACGACATATCAGAGATATGCAGCAGTCCGTCGATGCCAGCTTCGATCTCGATGAACGCGCCATAGTTGGCGAGATTTCGGACTTTACCGGTGATGACCGTTCCAAGTGGATAATGCTCTGCAACAAGATCCCATGGATTCACTTCGCACTGCTTCATGCCGAGCGAGATTTCCAATTTGTCCTTGTTGAAATCGAGAACGACAACATCGATCTCTTGTTCCGCAGCGACGATTTCGCTTGGATGATTGACGCGTCGAGTCCACGACATTTCGCTGACGTGCACGAGTCCTTCGATGCCATCTTCGAGGCGCACGAATGCGCCGTATGACATCAAGCTGACAACGGCTCCACGCACGCGAGCGCCGACGGGATACTTCTTTTCGATTTCTTCCCACGGACTTGGTTCGCGTTGCTTGAGACCCAATGCAACCTTCTCACGTTCGCGGTCGATATTGAGAACCTTCACTTCGATCTCTTGACCGATGCGCACGATCTCGGATGGATGATTCACACGTCCCCAAGACATATCGGTGATGTGCAGAAGTCCGTCGATTCCGCCGAGGTCAATGAATGCACCGAATTCAGCGATATTTGTGACAGTTCCCTTGACGATGTCGCCTTCCTTGACCTTGGTCAAGAGATTGCGGCGTGCATCTTCGCGTTCGACTTCGATCAACTTGCGACGGCTGATGACGATGTTGCGTCGTTCGAGATCGATCTTCAATACAGCGGCACGAATCGTGCGGCCAACGAAGTCGCCGACATCGCCTGGACGGCGAACATCGACTTGCGATGCAGGTAAGAAAACTGGAACGCCGATGTCGACCAGAAGTCCGCCCTTGATTTTGCGGAGAACTTTTCCTTCGACGACATCGCCTTCCTTCTTCGATTGCAGCAACAATTCCCAACCGCGGATGCGATCAGCTTTGCGCTTCGAGAGAACGATGTTTCCGTCCTGATCTTCGATTTCTTCCAAGAGAACATCGACATCATCGCCGGGCGATACGCCGCCGGCATCATCGAATTCTTCCTTGAGAATTTGTCCTTCGCTTTTCAGTCCGACATCGACGATGACATAATCGCCGCTGATGGACACGACGCGTCCTTTGATGACGCTGTTCGGGGAGCCGATCGAAGCGCCGGCTCTGGTCATGATGGCGGTTAAATCTTCGTCGATGGGCCTTTCGCCGAATGCTTCACGGAGCATGTTCGCTGTGGCGTTTTGATCGAGTCCGATGTCTTCAATTAAGTTGTAATCAACCATGGTGGGGGGTGCGTTCCAAAATGCGCAGAGCGAGCACGTTGCTCAATCTGCAAGGCGAGGTGCCGCCGAGACGTTCTCGGTGGCGGGTCGATGAATATATCAGATTTCGTGGGCTTTTCGCTGTGGTATGTCTTTACGCATGGACATGAATCCAAGGAGCCCAACCATATTGATCAAGAAGCACAGGAAAAAGAACCATGCGCCCCATCCAGCCTTCGCCATGGGGTAATAGAGCGCAACTGCAACAAATGGCGCAATTGCACCTCGAATGCCGTTGAGAGTCACATGCAGAGCCATGTATTCGCTATCTCGGTGGGCTGGAGCGAAGTCGTGATGCCCCAGATTCCATGCAAGTGATCCACCCGCGAATCCAAGTCCAAGTAAGACGCTTGCGAAATACATCAGCTCCAATGAATGGAGCAATGTCGCTAGCCACATCGCCAATGCAGCAAGCACGAATGCCCATCCGTGGACTGCGCGAAATGCAACGACATGAGACTTTGCAAGAAATCGTGACCATGCGGGAATCGCCAACGGCATCACGAGTAATGGAATGACGGTTGTGGCGAGGATGCCTT
>CAMDEL010000107.1 GCA_945896765.1 Singulisphaera sp. GP187 | reverse complement strand
TTTCCGTTTCTTTTGAGCGTCTTGATCACACTGACCGATCAGATTGATTCGTTTATTGCGAGTCTCTTTGTTCCACTTGCAAGCCTCGGGGTTTACTACTTTTCTGTCACGCTTGCTGCTCAACCTATTCGGCTCATTTCAGGGACTCTGTCAAGTGTGCTTGCTCCGTACGCTGCGCGAGCCAGAGACAACCCCTACCTTGAGAAAAAGAATATTACATCGGCATTTACTTCTAGTATTATTTTTGTTCCTCTTTTTGTTCTTGGAATCGCAGCGATCTACCCAAGCTTGGAAAAAATCTTATGGGGCGAGAAATGGCAGGACAGCATTTGGCCCGTCCTATTCACATCGCTCTTTCTGGTCTACCCGACTGTGCAAGCAGTTCTTGAGGGACCTCTCGTCGGCTTGCGCCGATGGAAACTCTATCTCACTCTGCTTTTATGGCGCGCTCTATCCAAAGTCGCTGGAGTTGTCATAGCAATTCTTGTAATCAAGTTCTATGATCTTCGTGATTCATCCATTGCCCTTGCGCTTGTTGTAGGCGTTGGGTCGCTGGGATCGATCAGCGCTTACATCCAAATTCGACGCGTGCTCTCGACATTCCAGGTTGATCGTGAAATGTACACCTTTGAACTCTTCGCCACTCCTCTCTACGCCTTGCTTGCCGTCATCGCCACCGAAGGCGTGGTATCAAGCCTCCTGAACCGTCTCGACTACCAAGCCGATGCCTTTCGAACTCAAGCGATCATCGAATTCGCGTTGACATTCTCATTGTATTGTTCGATCAGTCTTGTCTTGCTCCGCTTCGCATATCTCGCCAAGCTGAAAGTTCTGCTTGCGTTGTTGCCAGTGAATGTGCGAAAACTGTCATGCAAACTTCTTGTCATATCAGAGCGTGACTTGGCTCTGACACCATCTGAACTGGAAAATGAATAATCTCTGCGGAAATTTCGATTCATTTCGCCTGCTGCGAAGTTGAATTCGAAGGCTCGCGAGATGGATGGCAGAATGGACACGTTTCTCCAACGAGATAATGTGGGTGTCGCTGCTCTTGTTCGGTCAAAGGCATCTGGCAACTGAAGCAAATTGCGGCCGAGGTTTCACGCAATTGTGAATCGACGCACACGCGCCGATCGAATACAAAGCAATCGCCTTTGTAATGCGCTCCGCCGCACTCCTCGAAATATTTGAGAATGCCACCATCAAGCTGAAAGACATTCTGAAATCCTGCGCGTTCCATAAATGGGCCCGCCTTCTCGCAGCGAATACCGCCTGTGCAGAACATCACGATCGTTCGCTCCTTCAACTCGGGGGAAAGTTTTTCGACCGCATCTGGAAATTCTCGAAAGTGCTCAACGCCTGCTGGGATGGCTCCCTCGAAAGTCCCCATACGAATTTCATAATCGTTGCGCGTGTCGAGCAGCGTCAACGGTTTGCCCTCGTCGATCCACTGCTTGAGGGTCTTGGCGGAAATTTTTGCCGAAGACTTTTTCCCTGGTTCAATTCCTTCGACACCAAATGCAATGATCTCTTTCTTCAATCTGACAAGCATGCGACGGAAGGGTTGATTCTCGCTGAGGCTTTCCTTCGGATTGAGGTCTTCAAATCCTGTGATCGACCTCAATTCCGTCAACAAGATTTGGATACTGCTCTGAGTTCCAGCAACAAATAAATTGATCCCCTCAGGGCTTAATAAAATTGTCCCTTTCAATTCACAATCACGGCAAATTCCCTGCAATTTTTCACGAAGTGTTTCCAAGTCGGCAAGCGGCGCAAACTTATAAACAGCGATATTCGTGAACATTCCGTTACACAGAATTGCGGCGGCGAGCGTCCATTCGCTCCTTGGTAGGAAGACGAACTTTGCTTGCCAAGCCAACAATTTGGAGCGATCGAATGATGACCCAACTTGCATCGAACTGCCACCACTTCAGACCGTGTCGAGCGCTCGAAGGAAACGCGTGATGATTATTATGCCAACCTTCACCGAAGGAAAGAATTCCCATCACTGGATTATTTCGACTTTCATCACCTGAGCGATAGTCGCGCCATCCCCAAACGTGACAGATGGAATTGATACTCCAAGTCGAATGATGCAAGAGGAACATGCGTACGAGTCCGCCCCATAAGAATCCAAGTGCTGCACCAGTCCATGACATCGTGACGAGCCCACCAATAATCGCCGGGATCGCCAAGCCAAGAGCGACCCACACCGGGAAAAGATTATTCACGCGCATGATCGTTTTGTCTGCCAAAAGATCTGGCACATATCGATAATTGCTATCACCAGTACTGCTGAATAGCCATCCAATATGAGCGTGCATAAAACCAACGACCCAACCAACAACGCCTGGCTTGCGACTTGCGTGCGGCGAATGCGGATCATGGTCGTGATCCGAATAGTGATGGTGCTTACGATGGGTTCCAACCCACCAAACGAGCGGCCCTTGAGCGGCCATACCGCCCAAGATCATGAAGAAAATCGCAATCGGCTTTGGTGCTACGAACGCCTTGTGGGTGAACAGGCGGTGATATCCAATCGTGATTCCGAGCCCAGTTGCTATATAGAGAGCAACCATCATCGAGAGGTTTAACCAGCTGAACATCCCACCCCAAAGAAAATACATCGCCGCCAAGAGTCCAAGCGGTGGCAAAGCAACTGCCGCCAACATGGCCAGATGCATTTGACCTTTTGAGAGTGGCGATTCTTCCTCGACTGTGTCTTTCGGTTCGCCAAGGTCATGGATGTCGTTTCCAACAACAAGATCCTCTTCAAGGACCATTACATTTTCTTCTGTCGTACTTTGCAACACCAAATCTCCGTGTTTTACTCAGGTCTCGAACCAGTAAATTGAAGATCACTTTAGCACCGATGTGACATTGGCGTTGTCAGAAACTGAAGGTTTTCGCGACAACGATCTTGCCGTAAAAATTCCAACTTTAGCGACTGATTATCGACTTTATGAAGGATCCACCATCTGATCCGGCCTCACAACGCGATCAAAGGTCGCTTCGTCAACATGACCCAAGTGCAGTGCCGCCGCTTTCAGCGTCATGCGTTGATGGTGCGCATGCTTTGCAATTGCGCTGGACTTGTCATATCCGATGTGCGGCGTGAGAGCAGTGACCATCATCAGACTTTGCCCCAACAACTCAGAAATGCGTTCGTGGTTTGCAACAATGCCTTCTGCGCAGAATTTGCGGAACGCATGACAGGTTCCCGCAAGCAATTCGCATGACTGCAAAAGATTTTGCGCGATGACTGGTTTGAAAACATTCAACTCAAAATTGCCTTGGCTTGCAGCGAACTGCACCGCCGAATTGTTGCCAAAGACTTGTACGCACACCATCGTCATACTTTCGCTTTGTGTTGGATTGATCTTTCCTGGCATGATGCTTGAACCTGGTTCATTTTCAGGAATCGAAATCTCGCCGATTCCGCAGCGGGGTCCACTTGCAAGCCAACGCACATCATTGGCGATTTTCATCAACGATCCCGCGAGTACAGAAAATGCGCCGTGGGCTTGTGTTGCTGCTTCATGTCCAGCAAGCGCAGCGAATTTATTCTGCGCGCTTGTGAATGCAATGCCTGTTGTTGCGGAAAGTTTCTTTGCGACAAGTTCGCCAAATCCGACCGGTGCGTTGAGTCCTGTACCGACGGCAGTTCCGCCAATGGCAAGATCGCGCAAGCCAGGCAGACTTTCGTGAATTGCGCGCATCGCAAAATCCAACTGTGCAACATAGCCAGAAAATTCTTGGCCAAGAGTCAATGGGACCGCGTCTTGTAAATGTGTTCGACCAGTCTTGACAATCTTCGAAAATTCTTTCGCCTTTGCATCAAGTGCATCGCGCAATTTTTTCACGGCAGGAAGAAGCGTTCGCTCGATTTCGATTGCGGCAGCAACATGCATCGCAGTTGGAAAAGTATCGTTGCTTGATTGCGAGAGATTGACATGATCGTTTGGATGAACAGGCTTTTTCGAACCTTGCACTCCGCCAGCCAATTCGATTGCGCGATTGGAAATCACCTCGTTCACGTTCATGTTTGACTGTGTTCCCGAGCCCGTTTGCCATACTTTCAGCGGGAATTCCTCATCAAGTTTGCCAGAGGAAACTTCTTTGGCAACAGACACAATCAAGTCGCGAAGATCTTTGGAGAGTCCGCCCATTTCGCAATTTGCCTCGGCGCATGCGGCCTTGAGTAATCCAAAGGCATGCACAATCGGCAGTGGCATTCGATCACCAAACGGGAAATGATGAATCGAACGCTCGGTCTGCGCTCCCCAATATCGATTAGCGGGAACTTCAATCGCTCCCATGGCGTCGGTTTCAGTGCGAGTAGCGTGCTTTGAAGGTGCATGTGACATAGTTTGGCGCTCGTATTGCGTGGCGAGAGTGTAACGCCCCTCGAAATGGAGTCGCCAGTGAAAAGAAAACGCCGATCGCTTGAAGCGATCAGCGTATATGTCTGGCGTATCCCGCAGGAAGCGTGCGGCGATACGGGACTTGTTTTAAATGTTCAGCGTGCGCCACGTCGACGGCGAGATCCGACCATACCTGCGCATGCCAAAAGAGCGAGAGCGCCAGGTGCTGGAACCACATTGATAAAACCAGAACCTGCATCAGCAGTTCCAGTTCCAGTGGTCCAATTTGCTGCATTGCCGATCGCTGCGAGCCACTCTGCTTGTGTTCCCGAAGTCAGCGTGTTGAGATTGAACAGTGCGGAATTCGCAGCACTGGTCAAAAGCACTGCGCTGGTTCCTTGAACCAATCCAGGCGCCAAACTTCCCGTTGTGGAACTGGTCGCAGTTTCATATGCACTCGTATTGTCGAAGTTGTACAGCGCAGTGAAGCCACTGAAAATCGGATTTGATGAATTTGTGCTCTCGAGAATCGTGACTTGCTCACCAGTCGAAGAAAGCGAAAGCTGTGCATACGCCGATGATCCTGCTCCAACCAAACCGCTGAGCGCCCACGCATAATCAGCCGATGATGTCTTTGATCCAATGATCGTTCCCGCAACAATTGTGTTTACAGCTGTGAAGCGCATGAGGTTTTCGTTTCCATCGCCATCAGTTGCTAAAACGCCTCGAAATGCGCTGCCTGTCCAACCATTGTCGGTGAAGTAAAGGACTGTGCCTGGTGCAAGATCGACGAATGTGACGAACGACACAGAGTCCGTTGTCACGCCCGAAGCTTGAAAGCCAACGATTGCAACATCGCCAGCGATCAAAGCGCCGAAGGATGAAGTAGAGAGAAGAGTGGCAGTAATTGCCGCGAATGGTAGGGATGAATGAAGTGACATAACAGGAGCTCCAACTCCTTTTTACGCCTCCCTACATTCTGAACGAATCAATCCACAACGCGTGGATCGATCAAAGCAAACATAGCCCGAGATCGTGTGAATACAAGTGAATAATTGGTGAAGATTGTGTGAAGAGATTCAAAGACATTGAGAAAAAGTTCATGATCATTCGTCCGTTGCTGGACCCATCGGATCCCAAACAAGCTTGTTCGTGTTCCAATCGCCGCCTGCAAAACTTGGATCGCGACTTCCTTGGACATTTCGTGTTGCATCTGAATTCAACATCCAGCCAACATGTCCATCCGCGAAGAGAAGATGGCCACCATCGAAATGTCGTGAAGCAAAACGCTTCCAGTCCGCGCGGTGGCGCTTCAGATCTCGGCCGAAGTGAACATCGCTTCCTGGTAATTCGCGAGGGTTTGATCGCATTTCCAACATCAAGATCGTCGCGTCTGCTCGCGAAATTGACGCGATTTTCATTGCGAGTTTCGGCGAATACTGCCCTTGACCAGAAGATGCGAGCAGTGTGTTGTTCAGTTGGCTGTTTGGAACATAGTTGAAATAAAACTG
>CAMDEL010000106.1 GCA_945896765.1 Singulisphaera sp. GP187 | reverse complement strand
TGTCGCATTTCTCCAGCCGCATATGGAGCGTGTTGGAATGGATGCGAAGCCGAAGGCCACGATTGTGCTTGCGACTGTCGCAGGTGATGTACACGACATCGGCAAGAATCTTGTTGACATTATTCTTTCGAATAATGGCTATAAAGTGCACAATATCGGGATCAAGCAGAGCCTTGCGCAAATCTTGGATGCGTGGCGAACCACTGGCGCTGACGCGATCGGTATGAGCGGATTGCTTGTAAAGAGCGTGACGGTGATGGAAGAAAATCTACGAGAAATGAATCGTCAAGAGATTCGTGTTCCAATCATGCTTGGTGGTGCTGCGCTGACGCGACATTATGCAGAGGGTCATCTCCGCAAGGTCTATCAAGGCGAACTGTATTACGGCCGCGATGCATTCGAAGGACTTTCGGTGTGCGAGGCGATGGCAACTGGCACGCTTCCTGCGATCAACGGAGAGATCGATGCGCGTCTTGCCAAACGTGCAGCGGTCGATGCGAAGGTCAAAGCGAATGCGCTGCGAGCAAGCGAGATCACCGCAGTGGGAGTTGCATCGAAGAGCAATGAATTCGATACTGCGTTTCCGGATACTGCAAACTGCGATTCAGGTGCGACCGTTGGCGGACTCTTGCTTCACGATAATCCGATTCCTGATCCACCGTTCTGGGGATCTCGTTTGGTAGAGCGTCTTGATTTGGACATGATTTATCCCTTCATCAATCGAACAGCGCTCTTCCGCGGGCAGTGGGGATTTCGTCGCGGCGATTTTGATGATGCGGCATATGCCAAATTTCTCGCCGATGAAGTCGAGCCAATTCTCACGCGATTGAAGGGCGAATGTCGTCAAGAAAAAATCCTCCGACCTGCGGTGGTGTGGGGATATTTCCCTTGCAATTCGTCGGATATGGACTTGATCATCTATGACCCAGTCGATCAAGACCGAGAAATCGAACGATTCTCATTCCCTCGTCAGAAGGCTGGCCGAAAAATTTCGATCAGCGATTTCTTCTTGCCCACGACGAGTGGCAAACGCGATGTTCTTGCGCTGACTTGTGTGACGATGGGAACAGAAGCAAGCGTTCGAGCAAAGTCACTCTTCGAGCGCAATCAGTACACAGAATATTTGTACTTGCATGGAATGGGAGTCGAGTGCGCAGAGGCTCTTGCGGAAATGTGGCATAAGCGTGTGCGTATGGAACTTGGATTTTCCCACGAGGATGATCCGAAAGTCGAACGACTTTTTCAGCAGCACTATCGAGGCAGTCGCTATTCTTTTGGATATCCCGCATGCCCAGATATGGCGGATCAAGAAAAACTCTTCCGATTGCTCAAGCCCGAGCGAATCGGTTGTGTGCTGACAGAGAATTATCAAATTGATCCAGAGCAGTCGACAAGCGCAATCATCGTGCATCATCCGCAGGCGAAGTATTTTTCGGCATGACGCCTTCGCAGCGACAAGTACTGTGAAATCAGGGATAATCCTCTTGTGCACAATCACGAGTTGCTATTGATCGGTTCAGTGGGGGGCGGCCTTGGAGCGTGGACTCGCATCGTTGTTCGCGACGAATTCGTCTTCAAAGGGGTTGCAAGTTGGCGCGTGGTGATGTCAATCAATTTGGTTGGAAGCGCGCTTGCGGGCCTCGCACTGCGAATGACTGAAGGATCGTTTGAATGGGCACTTTTCACACTGGGATTTCTCGGCGGATTCACAACATTCAGTTCGATGTGCGTGGATATTGTCGTGCAATGGATTGCCGGCCGCCGTCGTGCGGCAGTCACCGTTGCGATGGGAACCATGATTGGCGGTCCGCTCATTGGTTGGATCAGTTCTCTCTTCGCTGCGATGTTTGTGACTCGAAGTGCAATTTCGACCGCAGCAATCATTCCGCTTGCTAGCCGACGAGTCAATCATCACATGTCTGGTTTGCTCGGCATCGCACTCGGCGGGTTCGTGGGCACGGGCATTCGCATCTTTATGCAATTCCTTGCGCCAACAATTGGATTTCCAATCTGGACCGCGACTGCGCTTGTCAATGTGATTGGATCTGGTTTTGCAGGATTTGCGTTCCGTTGGCTTTGCTCTTTGGACGCAAATGGCGTGGCGCTCCATGATCCTTCACGCAGATTGACTCTTGAACGTTTACTTGTTTTCGGTTTCGCTGGAGGATTGACCACAATGAGCACGCTCTCGATCGAGATTGTCGAGGCGATGCGCCACTCGCTGCTGACCGCACTTTTGATTGGCGGCGTGAACCTTCTCATGGGATTGACATTTACAATACTTGGTTGGTGGATCGCATATCGATGTTTCCCCGCGCGAGAATCGATCAGTCCAATTCCAATTTCGAATAAAGTACGACAGGAGAGAGAATGAATATTGACCCCAATCAATCTGCAAGCCCGCACGCACCGACCGAACTCGCTCCACTCCGCGCCGAGGTGTTGCGAAGTCTTTGGAAACTTCGCCGCGATTCCTATGCACAAGCGCATTTGTATGAAGATGCTCGTATCCGTGTGCATCGATCATTGACATGGCTTGCGATGTCAGAGTCTCGTTCTGTAAACGAACACGACACGAAGTTGATCGAACTCTGGGCATCTGCGGGTGCGCTCTTCGGCAGATGGAGTGCGCTGCTTGGCGCTCCGCTTGCGCAACGAGAAGCGACCGCATCATTTGCTCGCCAAGTCATTCAGTGGGATCGTGACAGCATCATGCCAAAGTTGCTCGGCACTCTGCGCGTGAATGCTCCATTGATGTGGAATGATCCATATCTGACACAAGCTCTTGGCATGACTAGTGCGAATTCACCGGCGAGCCGCAGCCTGGAAATTCCTGCGGATGACGCGGGATTTCTCGCTGGACTCTTGGAGCGAATCGGATTGACTGTTCATCAATTGACTTTGGGAGCGGCTTCGTATGGTGGTAATCAAAATCGAATCGCAGTCGATCGTTCGATTGTTGCGCTGGTCGAACTTGTCCCCGCATTCTTGCATGTCATCACCGAACATGGATATGTCGATGATTGGGGTCCGCTTTGTTCGCCGCCTCGCGAGTGATGTGCGATCAGAGATCGCCCAGCAGAACCGCAAGCAATTCGATCGTCGCTTCAAGATCCGTTTTGTGAACCATTTCGGTCACAGTATGGATGTATCGCGTACCAGGTCCGAATGCGATACATCGAGCACCATGTCCGGATCGCTGAATCGCTCCAGCATCTTGTCCGCCGCGTGGCAGAATAGCACGCTGATGCGCGATGCGATGTCGCTTGGCAAGTGCGCATGATTGCCGCACAAGTTCGATATCAGAAATCATCGATGAATCTTGGATCATCACTGCGACGCCGAGACCTTGCTTGGTGACGCGTTGATTGTCTGGAATACCAGGCGTATCGCATGCAAGATTCACATC
Organism: Singulisphaera sp. GP187; assembly: GCA_945896765.1. GTDB lineage: Bacteria > Planctomycetota > Phycisphaerae > Phycisphaerales > SM1A02 > F1-60-MAGs104. The sequence goes on along the minus strand of CAMDEL010000106.1, from coordinate 2,476 downwards.
AAGTCCGATGCCGATTTCTGCGCCTGCTGCGTTCGCTGCGACTTGCGCTCCACGAAGTCCAACTTCTTCTTGCGTTGTGAATGCAACTACGATGTCGCACGAATGGCCAGCGCGCGACTTGGCGACGCGGCGAATTGCTTCGATTGCGGTGAAAACTGCCATTCGATTGTCGATTGCTTTCGAGACAACTTTCAGCGGAGTCTCGAAGAAAGGTTCGTGCATTACGACGAAGTCGCCGACTTGCGCAATCTTGCGAACTTCCGCTGGATCGCGGCCGAGGTCTATAAAAAACTCTTCTGTTCCAGGAACTTTGTTGCGTTCAGCATCGCTGGAAATATGGATTGGCTTTCCTCCAGGATTCAAGACGCCTTGAAAATCGCCGTGGTCGGTGATCACCATCACTCGGCGAGAAAAAAGATTGCGTGGATCGAATCCCCCAGCTGGATTCAGCCAGAGATATCCCTGCTCGTCGATGTGCCGAACGTAAAATCCGATTTCGTCCATATGCGCCGCGATCAGAACGCGCTTGGTCGCAACGCCCTTTTTCTTTCGCGTGGCTTTCTTGGTGCAAATCAGCGATCCCATCGCGTCGGTTGTCGTTGAGTCGAAAAGTCCTTTGATTTCTTTTTGGACGAGCGCACGAACGCGTTCTTCGCGCCCTGGGATTCCGGCCGTTTCACAGAGACGCTTGAGAAGTTCATAGTTCATGACACGAGTCTATGATTCTCCAATGAGTTCCGCTTCCTTCCACTCCGAGTCACCGCTGCGCGCACGACATGACGAATTTGCCAGTGGCGAAACCGCTCGGCGAGCAACTGCAGCAGGCGATGCTCGTGGATCCGCAGACTTTCCACACGCCACCCACGCCGCCAAAGTTGCATGGATTCCTTGGGGAGAAAGTGCCGAAATCGTTGGTGCCTTTGACCGCGTCGAGACGGAATATGCAGCGATTCGCAGAGGCGCAGCGCTGTGCGATCAGCCGCAGCGGGGGACTTTGGAAATTTGCGGTCGCGATAGAGTCGAGTTTCTTCAGCGCATGTTGACGCAAGATATGAAAGGATTTTCTGCGGGGCAAACGCGTGAAGCGTTCTGGTTGAATCGCAAAGGTCGCATCGAAGCGGATTTGTTGTTGTGCGAAATCGGCGATCGCATTCTCATTGACTGCGCTGGTGCTGTTGCTGCGAATACGGCAACAACTCTCACGAACTTTGTTTTTGCTGAAGATGTGACAATTGCCAATGTTTCAAGTCGCGACTATCGCCTTGCTGTGCATGGTCCGGAAACGCTTCATTTGCTTGAGCTTGCAGGTGTAAATGCGCAAGCCGTCGAAACGCTTGGGTCACTTCATACTTGCGTTGCAACGTCGATTGGTGACATCTCGTGCGTGCTTGCTCGCGTCGACACGTGTGGCGTTTGTGGAATCGAAATATTTGTTGAACGCACCGGTGTGCTCGCATTATGGAATTCACTTTTGAGTGTTCATGACCTATTGCAGGGAGGACAACGTCGCGGTCGACCATGCGGATGGCATGCTTTCAATATGGCGCGCATAGAAGGTGGAACGCCGCTCTTCGAAGTCGACTTTGGTCCAGCAAGTTTGCCGCACGAAACAGGGCTGATTGATCGGCGCGTTTCTTTCACCAAGGGGTGCTATTTGGGGCAAGAAGTTGTTGCGCGCATGAACAGTTTGGGCAAGCCGAAGCAAATCGTTCGAGCATTTCGCATGATGTCTGATTCACTTCCCGTTGAAAGTGCGCAAATCTTTGCGGTCGGCAACGAAGGGTCGATTGGCGATGAAGTTGGCGTTGTCACAAGCAGCACAATGAGTCCAATGCTCGGCGCAGCATGCGTGGGATTTGCAACTGTTCGTTATGCCCATTCGTCTGCGGGGACGGAGTTGATTATTGCAGCTGAGGGTCGTCCCGAACGCGCAACTGTTCAGGCGGAATTGGCGGCGGTGAAAATACCGGTTGAGATTGGAAATTCTGAGAAACAAATCTGAACCCACAGGCTGAACCCCCACGCATGAACCCCCAGGCAATCACCGAAAACGAATGGGCATTCACACCAGATGTGATCTTGTTTATCGCCGCCGCAATACTTTCTGTGGGAGTCACAGTATTTGCACTCATACTTTTTCGGCGCGCTGCGCGAGAAGAGCAACGGAAATTTGACGCTTCATCCAAGCGCAGTGCCGAGAAGAAATCATGACCACCGATCGACCCAAGGTGCGAATCACCGAAGTTGGTCCTCGCGATGGCTTACAAAACGAATCCGCCCGTATTCCAACTGCAATGAAGATTCAATTCGTCGATCAACTCTCCGGTGCGGGATTTCCAGAGATCGAAGTGACCAGCTTTGTCAGTGCAAAGTGGGTTCCGCAACTTGGCGATGCATCCGAAGTCATGCGCGGCATCACGCGTCGCGCTGGCACGATCTATTCGGCGCTTGTGCCAAACGAACGAGGTCTTGAAGA
>CAMDEL010000105.1 GCA_945896765.1 Singulisphaera sp. GP187 | reverse complement strand
CTCGCCAATTCTGCCGGCAAGTGGCAGATTGTCACGGCACTTCCAGACTTCAAGATTCAAAAAGTCACTGCATTTGCCGATTTCAAGATCAGCTTCGTCAATGCGTTGCCAGGAACTCCGTGAGGCGATGATTCGCAGAGGCTTTGAGGTCAGTGGATCCGTACTCCGTTCGCCATCGATGCAGAGTCATCAAAGACACGCCAAGCGAATTCGCGAAATCTTCAAGCGATTTTTCCTGAGCGAGTGCATCGTCAGGTTCTAAAAAGTTGAATCTTGAACGCCATTTCAATCTTGCCCAGACCAAGGCAACGCAATCGCTCGATGTGCTTCATGCCGCGAATATTGATGGTCCTGTTCCTGCTGATGAATACAAAGAAAATTCAGTAAGACGCGCATTTCAGCGCGCGCAATCCGCATGTTTTCTAAAGGAGGCGAGGATAAGATTGAAGCAAGACAAAGTGCCAAGTTCAACAAAGAAAAAATCTGCGATCAAGCCCAGCGTGCGACTGCCATTCTTTGGATGCGCCGTCTCATGTGGTTTTCCAAGTCCTGCAGATGACTATATAGAGAAGAAGCTTGACCTGAACGAATATCTGATCGACAAACCATCTGCGACATTTTTCGTGCGCGTGGCTGGAGACTCGATGATTGGCGTGGGCATTCATCCCGATGATTTATTGATTGTTGACCGATCAAAAGAACCTCGAAACAAATCGATTGTGCTTGCAATAGTCAACGGAGAATTCACGGTGAAGCGTTACATCTGCCGCAATTCGAAAATCACTTTGAAGGCGGAAAATCCCGCATATCAGGACATCGTGATCGTGGAAGGAATGCAGTTCGAGGTTGTGGGCGTCTGCACGAATGTGATCCACAGTCTCAAATGAGCACGCCGCGCGTTCTTTCTCCCGCAACACCAAATGTGTTTGCTCTTGTCGATGGTAATAGTTTTTATTGCTCATGCGAACGCGTCTTCAATCCGTCGCTGAACAATCAACCCGTGATTGTGTTGAGCAACAACGACGGATGCGCTGTTTCGCGCAGCGACGAGGCAAAAGCGTTGGGCATCAAGATGGGTGATCCATTGCATTTGATCAAGGACATCGTCAAGCGCAACCGAGTACGGGTGTATTCATCGAACTATGCGCTCTATGGCGATCTTTCAGCGCGCATGATGTCCACTTTGGCGCAGTTCACTCCAGAGATGGAGGTGTACAGCATTGACGAAGCGTTCTTGTCGCTCGATGGTTTTGGAAATCGTGACTTGAGCGAATACGCACGCGAGATTCGCCGAGTTGTGCGGCGTGATACTGGCATCCCAACTGCAATTGGAATTGGCCCAACAAAAGTATTGGCGAAGGTGGCAAACCGCGTCGCAAAGAAAAATAATAGAAACGATGGCGTGTTGAATCTGTGCGACCGTGCGACGCAGGAAGAAGTTCTGCACACATTGCCAGTCGAGGACGTGTGGGGGATCGGCGCACGCAGTGCTGCCAAATTGAATCATGTTGGTGTGCGCACTGCCAAACAACTTCGCGATGCAAATTTGGACGAGATGCAAAGGTTGCTCACCATTGTTGGGCGGCGCATCGTCTTGGAATTGCGCGGAGAATCATGCTTGGCGCTTGAGATGATTCAAGAGGATCGCAAGCAAATCGTTTGTTCGAAATCGTTTGGGCGGCCGGTGTACACGCTGGCAGAACTGCAAGAAGCTGTTGCGAACTATGTCACGCGTGCGTGCGAGAAACTGCGTCGCCAAGACGGTATCTGCCACACAATGAGCGTCTTTATTCAGACCAATCGATTCAAAGATGGGCCGCAGTATTACAACTCGGGCATGATCAAGATGGATGCAGGCACATCGTCCACTATCCGGTTGAGCGCAGCAGCCAACCGTGTGCTCGAACAGATTTTTCGCGAGGGCATTGAATACAAAAAAGCTGGCGTGATTTTTTCGGATATTCGTCCAAGCGCGTCAGTGCAGTTTTCGCTCTTTGACGATCAGGGTCAACATTCCCAAGATGCAAAGGTCATGAAAGTGATGGATGCGATCAATGCACGCATGGGAAGGAACACTCTGAAGATTGGCGCGTGCGGGAACACAAGTCCAAGCGAAGCTCCGGCATGGGAAATGCAAGCCAAAATGCGCACGCCTTGTTACACCACGCGCTGGGCAGATCTTTTGAAAGTGAAGTGAATTTTCTCGCTTTGCAAATATCGCCGCAGTTTGTAGTTCAATGGGTATGACCTGCATCGACGCAACGCGCGATTATTCAATTAGTCCAAAAAAACAGTTCCTATGAAATGTCTCTATATGGGAAATGAGGCATCTTGGACTTTGTGCAAGATAAACTTATACTATGTTTATGAAATCAATGAATAATACTGCCATAGTCATTTCTGCAACACTATTGACGCTTTCTCCTGTGGCGCGGTCCGCGAAGGCGCAGTGTTCTGCGGATGTGAATGACGATCACATTGTTGATGGACTGGACCTCGCCAGTCTCTTGTCAGCTTGGGGCACAAGTGGTGTTCCAGGAGGAACCGATGTCAACGGCGATGGATCTGTCGACGGACTCGACCTTACATTTGTTCTGTCGGGTTGGGGAGTATGTCCTGGTCCTTCATGGGCGACTGTGTTGGAAGCGAGGCCAGATGCCGCGGTTGTGACCAACGCCACTTTGCGAAACGCGATTGCGGCGTCGGGTTTGCCTTGGCGAGTGCGCGACAACGCAAGCAATATCGAGATGCTGTTGGTTCCAGCGGGAACATTCATAATGGGTTGCAGTGCGTCTGCTCAATTTTCTTGTTCTTCCAACGAAAATCCCTTGCACCAAGTGATATTGAGCGCTTTTTATATTGGGCGTTATGAAGTGACGCAGGCTCAGTGGACGGCAACGATGGGGATCAATCCGAGCAGTTTCTCTCGATACTCCGACAGTCCATCGCGTCCAGTCGAACGAGTCTCTTGGAACATGATCACTGGTTCGGGTGGTTTCAATTCTGCAACAGGTTTGCGCTTGCCAACCGAAGCCGAATGGGAATATGCCTATCGCGCGGGAACGACAACAGCATTTCACAGTTATCCCGAACAGCCAAATGGCTTCAACGATGACACGCTTCTAGAGAACATTGCGTGGTTCAGTAATACTGCAGACAGCCAAACCCACGCCGTTGGCGGCAAGTTTGGCAATGGATTGGGCCTGCATGACATGTCAGGAAATGTTTGGGAGTGGTGTCAGGATTATTGGAGCTATGCGTACTACGCCTCGAGCCCGATTACAAACCCCACAGGACCTGCTACTGGCTCGTCTCGTTTGTTGCGCGGCGGCGTTTGGGGCAGTTCGCCCAACGACTGCCGCGCGTCACAGCGCAACAATTACTCGCCCGAATTCGGAAATAATGTCGGCTTCCGCGTGGTGAGGAATCCGTAAGGACTTTCGTCGCCTGTCCGCTGATATAATTCGATGGCACTCTCCGCCGCGCTTGCGCTTGCGCTTGCGCTTGCATCCCCAGTTGACGGCTGCCCACTTATATAACTCCCCGGCTATATCCGCGGCTGTCTCCGTGGCTGTCTTCGTTGCTGTATCCATGGCACTTCAACTTGCGTGCCCAGCCGTTGAAAAATTCTGCCGGGCGAGTTCCGCAGGCGGCCGACTGCACTTGTAATCAAACTCCGTTCAACTGGATCGTGTCGGTCGCCGAGGACTGTTTGAGCCCCGAGAGGACTTTTCACGACTGACCACTTATGCAATTCCGTTGCTGTTTCCGCTGCTCAAAACCTCCAACTCATTTCACTGCCGACTTCGCAAGATCAACAAAGAATGCATATTCAAGCGCAACCTGCTTCAGGCGATTGAATCTTCCCGAATTGCCACCATGCCCCGCATCCATATTGATGCGCAACAACAACGGATTCCGATCCGTCCGCATCGCTCGCATCTTTGCAACATATTTCGTTGGCTCGTAATACTGCACCTGCGAATCCCACAAACCCGTCGTGACCAACATTGCGGGATACGCCTTCTTTTCAATATGGTCATAGGGCGAATACGAACCCATGTATTCATATGCCGCCTTCTCGCGCGGATCTCCCCACTGCGTCCATTCATTGGTGGTCAGCGGAATCGATTCGTCAAGCATCGTGGTCAGCACATCAACAAACGGCACATGCAAACCGATCCCTCGATACTTATCCCCCGCTTGATTTGCGACTGCACCCATCAACAATCCGCCCGCCGAACCACCGGTCGCAAAAATCTTATCTTTAGCGCCAAACTTTTCCTTCACAAGAAAATCTGTTGCGTCTTCAAAGTCATTAAAACTATTTTTCTTATGGGTCAACCTTCCATCTTCGTACCACTCTTGTCCCAAATCTGCACCGCCGCGTACGTGCGCAGTTGCGAGCAAAAAGCCGCAGTCTAACAGCGAAATTTGATTACTACTGAACTCTGCATCAGATGAAATTCCATACGCCCCGTATCCCTCTTGATAAACCGGCGCACTACCGTCTCGCTTGAATCGATCCTTGCGCCACGCAATCGAAATCGGAATGCGCTTTCCATCTCGCGACGGCGCCCAAATGCGCGTGGTTTCATAGAGCGACTTGTCATAACCAATGACTGGCTGAACTTTGAGAACAGTTCGCGCGCCGGTTGCAAAGTCCACGTCCCACACGGTTCGAGGTGTCACCATTGATGTGTAATTCACTCGAACGCTCGCCAGTGACGGATCGAGGTTTGTCCCAAGTCCCATCGAAAATGCAGACTCATCTGATGCGATTATGAATGCCTTGGTGCATGCGGGCTTCGCACCCCAAGGAATTACCCGCACAATCGAATTCGCCTCGGCTCTTTCGGCAACTGCGATTGCGCCATCGAAGAGAGTGAATTCATCAAGCGAAGTCTCTGCACGACTTGGAATCAACTCCTTCCATTTGCTTCGATCGTTCGCCGCACCATCGGGCGCCTCGACCAACTTGAAATTGAGTGCGTTCTCATTTGTACGAATCACCCATTTCCCAGCAAGAAAATCGGCGTAATTGCGCACACCTGCCATACGAGGGAGTACGGTTGTCGGTGCCATCGTCGGCTGATTCGCTGAGACTGCGCGAATTTCAGTCGTATCGAATCCATCCATCATGATCAGCACCTTCTCGTGACCACGACTTGATTGAACGCTCGTGCCCAAAGTCAGATCAGGCTCGTTATAAACAAGCACATCTTTGGATGAATCTGTTCCAATTTCATGGCGGTACACAGGGCCAGTCTGCAACAAGACAGGATCTTGGCGAATGTAAAAAACCGTTTTATTGTCGAGCGCCCATGCAGCATTTTCAAGCACGCCTGGTATCGCATCTGCGGATGTCACACCAGTTCGCAAATTTTTAAATCTCAGCGTGCTGATGCGACGACCAGTCACATCATCGGTCCACGCAAGCCACTGATTATCTGGGCTGACTTCAACTGCGCCGATTGAATAAAAAGGCTTTCCTTTGGCGAGTACAGGTCCATCCAACATCACTTCCATTGGAGCGTTTGGCGTTGCGCCTTTAGGAGTCCCCGCTTGTCGCTCATAAACAGGATATTCCGCGCCAGTATTAAATCGCGTGGAGTACCAATATCCATTGTCAAAATTCGGTGGCGTCTGATCGTCTTCTTTGATGCGACCGCGCATTTCTCCAAGCATTTTTTCTTGAAGTGGAACGAGCACCGCAGTGACCGCATCTGTGTAAGCGTTTTCCGCGTTGAGATATGCAAGAATCTCTGGACGCTTTGTCTTTGTGTCGTCATCACGGATCCAGTAATACTCATCAACGCGATCACCCTGCGGACTCTTGACCACAAATGGAATGCGTGGAGCCACTGGTGGCGTCGGTGCAGATTGAGTTTGAGAAGAAAG
>CAMDEL010000104.1 GCA_945896765.1 Singulisphaera sp. GP187 | reverse complement strand
GATGAGATCAAAAGTATCGGTGGCGATCCACGATTGACCGGGCGTATTGGATATCTCAGCTTCAGCATTTGGATGACTGCGCTCTCCGCAACCATCGACGATGCATTGACCGCATTTCGGACTGCGGATGGCATTGTGATTGATCTTCGCGGCAATCCTGGCGGACTTGGATTGATGGCAACAGGAGTCGCAGGACATTTTCTCCAAGAACCAACATCGCTTGGGAAGATGCAAGGTCGAGATATGAAACTCGACTTTCGAACGAATCCTCGAACAGTCGATCGCAATGGAAATTTAATCGGTGTTTTTACAGGTCCCGTCGCAATTCTCATCGATGGTCATACTGGAAGCACATCGGAAATTTTCGCGGCTGGATTGCTGGATATGAAGCGTGCTCAGCCATTCGGTCAGACAACCGCGGGTGCAGCGCTGCCTGCAACAACACACAATCTGAAAAATGGCGATGTGCTCCTGCATGCAATCGGTGACTTTCGCACTCCTTCTGGCAGCTTGGTCGAAGGGATCGGGGTGAGCCAACAGATCTGGACACCTCCTACTCGAGCTGACTATACTTCTTCCCCTGATTGCGAACTCCGTGACGCGCTCCAATGGATCGCGCACGAACGCTCTCGAAATTCGTCCGAAATAAAAAGCCCATAAGAAAGCCAACAAACACCATGAAAATGCACGCAACATCGCCAATCCAATTCGCACCAGCACTCTTCACAGCAGTTGCACTCATCGCATGCTCGAGTGTTGCGCTTGGTCAGTCAGCAAATCAAGATCAAAAGACAGTGCCATCTTTGAAGTTGCCAGCAGCACCAGCACCGAGCAAAGGAACGCTCGATGCATCAGGAACACTGCCAAACGCAGAAGAGATTTTCGCCAAAGCCAACGCAGCGAGTGGCGGCGTAGACCTTATCCGCATGCAGACAGCCAGAACGCAAACTGGAACTGTTGAAATGCCGGCACAATCTCTCAAAGGAACGATCGTCACCAAATCTGTCGATCCAAATATGTTGCTCATCGAAACAGAAATTCCAGGCTTTGGAAAAATTCGTCAAGGCGTCAACGGAGCAACCGGTTGGTCGATCGATCCAATGCGCGGAGCGAGCATTATGTCGCCCGAAGAGCTTCAGCGTGTCCTTCGCGAATCCAGCATCGCAGTGGAACTGAATCCAGCGATGGGATGCGATACTCCGACTGTCGAAGGAAAAATAACATTTGCGGGGGCTCCTTGCTATCAAGTCAAATTGAAGTGCGGCGCAGACGAATCGACACGTTTTTACAGCATCGAATCAGGGCACATGGTTGGCTCATCAGCCAAAGTAAATACGCAGATGGGTGAAATTGAAGTGACCACGACGTACAAGAATTTCGAAGCGTTTTCTGGCCGAACAATTGCCAAAGTCCAAGACAATTCCATGATGGGGCAGACGCAAATTCTGAACATCAGCGCCGTCGAGTTCAGCCCAATCGATCCTGCAGTTTTCGCCCTGCCCCCTGAAATCCAAGCACTTGTCAATGCAGCGAAGAACCCTGCGCCTGCAACACCGACTTCGCCTGCAACACCCACTGCACCGACGACGCCTGCCAAGCCTGCAAAGAAGTGAATCCCATCATCACGAATTCGACGAACGAACCTGCTGTAATTCTTCGAAGCGTTGCCAAGCGCTTTGGATCAGTTCAAGCTGTACGCGAACTTGATCTTGAAGTTGCGCGCGGCGCACTCGTTGGATTGCTCGGCCCCAATGGTGCTGGAAAGAGTACGGCGATACGAATGATCATGTCGCTCATTCGTCAAGACAGCGGAGAACTTCGCGTGCTTGGTGGAGATGCACTTGATGCAAAAGATCGCATCGGATATCTGCCAGAAGAACGCGGGCTCTATAGAAGGATGCGGGTTGGAGAATTTCTGATTTATCTGGGACGACTGAAGGGTCTGCCGAGACAAGGGCTGTCCTCTCGTGTCGAAAGTTGGCTTGAACGGATTGAACTTCCTGGTGTTTTTCGATCTCGCTGCCAAGAACTCAGCAAAGGCATGCAGCAGAAAGTGCAGTTTATTGGCGCAGTACTGCACGAACCAGATTTGATCGTGCTTGATGAACCATTTTCGGGTCTCGACCCAGTCAATGCACGCATTCTCATTTCGACCGTTCAAGATTTGCATCGTCAAGGTCGCACTATTTTTCTTTCGACGCATCAGATGGCGCAGGCTGAACAGTTGTGCGAGCGCGTCGTGCTGATTAATCGCGGAGAAAAAATTCTCGATTCAACAACGCGAGAAGTCACGCAGCGATTCTCACCACGAGCAGTCGAGATCGAACCCCTCGCTGGAATTCATGCAGCTCGCAGCGCGCTTGAAGCAATCCCAGGGATCGAATCTGTCAAAGCTGCGGAAGATGGCCGGACTGCGGTACTGCTCGTGAATGAAAGAACAGACCCACACGCCGTGATGTCGCTTGCTCTCGCTGCAGTTCCCTGCCGACGAATCGAAATTGCCCGCGTCTCACTCGACGATGTCTTTGTGCGCTTGGTCACAGAACATGGCGGTCACGCACGACAACCAGTTCGAGGTGCAGCGTGATTGACAAAAAGAACTCAGGTGGATTTCGCTTTTCGCGAATTATGACGATTGCGATTCGCGAGTTTCGACATACGGTGCTGACAAAAGGATTTATCTTTGGCGCGATTCTCTTTCCGCTTGTGATGTTTGTCGTCATTGGCGTGATGCCTTTTCTGCTCTCGAATGATCAAGTTCCAGTTCGGGGAACGATTGTGGTCGCAGACTCCGATGGCTCAGTTGCACAAGCAATAGAAATTGCATTCGCTCGCTATCAAACAAAAATCCAAACGGGTATTGGATCAAGCACCGCCGCGCTCAGCGATGCATTGGCGAAGTCGCAACGAGGCGATGTTGCAGCACTCGACGCACTCTCTGACATCACGACCACTGTCGAAGTCACAGTGCGGCGCATGTCCATCGATGACGATCTTGCGGGGATACGCGATCAGGTTCAAAGTGGCGAACTGCTTGCGCTCGTCGAAGTTCCCGCAACGCTGCTTGAGTCAGATCCTCCGGCTGATGCTGATGTCTCACTTCTGGTTCCTTCCAATTCTCCCGCCAAGACCACTGCACTCTTCGCGCGAATCGCGCGCCAAGCAACAGTCGTTGCACGCGTGCAACGAACAGGAACAGATCTCGCGAAAGCAATGGCTCTGGTGCGCGAACCTCAAGCGCAAACGGCGCGCTTGACAAGCACAGGAACCAAGGCGAAAGAAAATCTCGAGTTACGCTTCATGATTCCTGGTGGATTCATGATGCTCATGTGGATTGCCGCATTCACCAGCGCAAATCAGTTGCTCACAACAACAATCGAAGAAAAATCAAGCAAGGTGATCGAAGTTCTGCTTTCTGCAACAAGTCCGCTGGAACTTCTCGCAGGCAAAATTCTCGGCCAAGGTTTTGTGAGTCTCTTAATGCTTTCGACATATGGTGCTGCAGGAATTGCCGGCCTTGCATTCCTAACGATGCTTGACATCGTTCCGCTTTCAAGTCTGATTCTTTTTTTCCTTTGGTTCTTGCTGGCATATTTTATGGTTGCCTCAATCATGGCCGCAGTCGGCAGCGCAGTCAGCGATCTTCGCGAAGCTCAATCACTGGTGCAACCTGCAATGATCGTGATGATGATTCCCCTCTTGCTTTGGTTGCCAATCTCAGAAAATCCAACGGGTTGGTTGGCAACGATCACCAGTTTCGTCCCGCCGATCGGTCCATTTGTGATGGTCTTGCGCACGACTGGCGCGGTGGAGCCAATCCCTTTCTGGCAAATCGGTCTCGCGCTTGCAGTCAATGGATTCTCAACGATTGCGCTGGTTTGGATCGCATCTCGTGTCTTCCGCATTGGCGTGCTGATGCAAGGAAAACCACCGACTCCAATGGAATTATTGCGCTGGGCGCGAGCGCGTTGACCAGCGCTTTCACATTTTCGACAAGTCGCTTCTAACATCGAACAACATGGCGAATCAAAATCTATGGGCACCGTGGAGAATGTCATATTTGCGCGAACTCGAATCGCGTGAAGCAGACCTTCGCACTTCAGGCGTCTCGACGCCAACAAACTTTCTGCGCGCCGCATGGGAAGATGCGAGCAATGATCTCGCGCATCATGTTGTTTTTCGAAATTCGCATGGACTCATTATGCTCAATCGATATCCATACGCCAATGGTCATGTCCTGATTGCACTTGGCTATCCGCGGCCGACATTGATGGACTATTCCGCCGAGCAACGCGCTCAATTGTGGGCGCTTGTAGATATCGCCGTGGGTCTGGTCGAACGCGCGTTTCGTCCGCAAGGCGTGAATGTCGGATTGAATCAAGGCCGTGCCGCTGGCGCAGGATTGCCAGAACATTTGCATGTGCATGTTGTTCCGCGTTGGGGAGGCGATACAAATTTTATGGCGACCGTTGGAGAAGTACGCGTTGTCCCAGACTCTCTTGAAAAAAGTTTGCAGATGCTTCGAACCGCAGTCGTGTGAATGCGAAGTCTGGTCCCGCCGGGCAGTTCGAGCGAGCTCGCGGTCGAGATCCGAAGATCAGCGACCCAAATTGGCCGGTGAGCTCGAACCCAACTCGCAGGTGGGTTCGAAGTCCGTCGATCCCGATCTTCCACTCGGCGCAAGGCCGGAGGCTTGATCTTCGTCGCAGATCTGCGATCCCGTGGGTTCGTGCAAGGTTCGAGCGCTTATATAGCCAATCGCCGCCGGCGGGACCGGACGTCGCAGGAATACTGTAGCACCCAACTCACCCGTGGAGTTCTTTCTCCCTACTCTTGGTCAAACTGTTTCGACGCAATTCGCTCTTGATCAAATATTCCCGTGCATATTTTTGGAACTCGATTCTTCTTCACAAAACTGAACGACTTTGTCGCTGGATTTCATCCGCGATCACTGCCGCCAATGCTCCGTGCGAATTATGCGCGCGAACTTTTCTCGTGGTTTCTGCTGCCACTGATGCTTGGCGCGCTCGAAGGCGGAACGATGGCGATCATTGTCAAGAAAATGTTTGCTGGCACTCCAGGAATCGGACCAGCCGAATTGGATTTCGCCGTCGCTGCTGTCAGCGCTGCGCCGAATGTCGCAAACCTGACTAGTTTTATTTGGGAAGGCCTCGCGCACGGCCGTAAGAAAGTTCAGTTCATCAGCAGATTGCAAGTAGTCACTTGTGCATGCGTCGTCTTGGTTGCATTCATCCCGCTCAATTTATACGGCCTCTTTGCATTGACGGCGTTGATCTTCATCTCACGCGCAGCGTGGACCGGAGTCATCACCGTCCGAACCGCCGTCTGGCGCAATAATTATCCGCGTGCAAATCGCACGCTGATTGCAGGCAAAATGGCGATGGTACAAGCGGTCGTGCTTGCGCTTGCCGGGCTGATCATCGGCGAGGCGATGGACATTGCCCCAGAGAGTTTTCGATATCTCTATCCCGTGCTCGCGCTCGCAGGGTTTGTCGGAAATGCGATCTATAGAAAAGTACGACTGCGCGGACAACGACGACTGCAACGCGCAGAACAAGATGGGCGAAAGCAAGGCGAAGCGCGACTCGATCCGCGAAGACTTTTCGCACTCTTGCGCGAAGATCGTTTCTATGCACGCTTCATGTGGTGGATGTCCGTCTTTGGACTTGGAAATCTCATGATGGGTCCGCCACAAGTCATTGTGCTCAACGATCAATTTCATACTTCATATTTGGAAGGCATCCTCGCCACAACCGTCATTCCATTACTCGTGATGCCGTTGGCGATTCCCGCATGGTCACGATTTCTTGCAAAGTCTCATGTCGTTGCATTTCGCGCAGTCCACGGATGGGCATTCGTGCTTGCTGCATTGGCGATGTGG
>CAMDEL010000103.1 GCA_945896765.1 Singulisphaera sp. GP187 | reverse complement strand
CAAAGTTCGGTGACGATCGTTCCATAATCGGTTGCTTTCATGCGCATTCCGCTGGAATTCGTGAGTGTCCACACATGCGCGGGCTGACCATTCACCGTGCCATAGTCCGCGACTGTAACGCTTGCATTCATAGATGATGCTTTCTGTTTGGTTGAAGAGAGAGACGCCGCTGCAAAGACCGCAATAGAACAGAGCGTGCAAATACCGACACCGACGATACTTTTTATGACGACCGAATTCATCAAGTTCCTTTCGCCTGAGTGCGAGCGCGATTCGCTGCGTACCGCCTCAGGAATTCATCAGCCAGAACACCGATCAAAATCACAAGCCCGATCACTGCGAACTCCGCCGTGTCAGGCAACCAAGATATGAGAACGATCGCATTACGCAAGACCTGCATCACCGCTGCGCCAATGACAACGCCGACAACACTTCCCTCTCCGCCAGAGAGACGATATCCACCAAGCACCGCTGCTGCGATGGCATAAAGCTCATAAAAGTTTCCGAAATCACTCGGTTGCGCGCTTCCAACATCGCAAACAAAAAGTAGCCCACCGAAACCTGCTAACAAACTGCAGATGGTGTATGCAAGAATTTGCAGACGTGCGACTGGGATCCCGCTGTATCGCGCGGCGCTTGGACTGCGGCCGACTGCCTTCATCCACCTTCCCCAGACCGTGCAGTTGAGAAAAATCATTGAAAGAATCGCGATGACGATCAGCGACAAGACTGGTGCGGGGAGTGCAAATCCTTCAACGCCTGGAATTGAAATACGTCCATTGCCAATCCATCGCAGCTCACTGAATTTTCCCTGAAATCCTTGCGTTTGATCCATTGTGACACCGCGCGCGAGCCCTCTGAAAATCAGCAAGCCGCACAGCGTGACAAGAAATGATTGGATGCGCCCATATGCGACCAACCCACCTTGCATCACTCCGATCGCAACAGACATCAACACAATGAATACAACTGTTTCGGTCGCAGACCATCCCATCTGATTCAATAAATATGGGGTCAATATTCCAGACAAGCAAACCACACCACCAATCGAAAGATCAATGCCAGCGGTGAGAATCACGAATCCAACGCCGATACTGAGAATACCGAAGAGTGAAGTGCGTCGAAGAAGGTTTTCAATGTTGTATGCAGTCAAGAAATTCGGCGAAAGAATCGATGTTGCAATCACGATCACCAGAAAAATTCCTGCGATACCTAGAATCTTCTTCATGCTGCTGCCTCAGAGTGGCTTGCGACATCTTCACCGCCGACAACTGCCAACCGAGTGATCGCTTCTTCGGTTGCGTCGGCAATATTCATCTCGCCTTCAATTCGACCTTCGCGCATCACGACAATTCGGTCGCAGAGCAATAACAATTCTTCTGTGTCGCTGATCGAACACAACACCGCTGCGCCGCGATGTGCGGCTTTTCGAATCAATGTGTGAATTTCTGCTCGCGCGCCAACATCCACACCGCGACTCGGTTCGTCAAGCAGAAGCACACTGGGCTCTGTCGAAAGCCATTTCGCAAGCACTACTTTCTGCTGATTCCCACCTGAAAAAAGCGCAACTTGTCGCTCGGGCAGCGTAGGGTGAATTTTCATCAAGTCGATCATCCGTGCAACTCCCGTGCGTTCTGCACCACGGCGAATAAATCCTGCGATTGAATCTCGTGCGATCTTGACGACCGACACATTTATCCGCACAGAATCCTCCAACATCAAACCATCTCGCTGCCGATCTTCGGGAACCATCGAGATTCCGCAGCGCGAAGCGACAACAGGATCACTCGGCGCAATAATCTGGCCATCGAGAGAAACCTCACCGACAATACGGCGATCGACTCCAAAGATGGACTGCAGAACTTCTGTGCGGCCTGCGCCGACCAAACCTGCCAGCCCAACAATCTCGCCTTTGTGAACACTCAAATTGATGGTCGACTTTGGATGCGCTTGTGTCTGCAGACCGCGCACAACAAGTCTCGCCTGCGACTTCTCATTCGTAGATCGCAATTCAACACGCTGACTTTCGTGAATCGTTCCCACCATTGCTCCGACAAGTCTTTCGCGTGCCAGTTGATCGCGAGAAAACTCTGCAACCCGCTGACCATCACGCAGTACAACGGCTCGATCAGCGCAGTCGAGAACTTCATTCAGTCGATGCGTGATATAGACAACCGCAACTCCCTGATTGGCAAGTGTGCGAATCAACATCAGCAAGCGACTCGTTTCGCCCATACTCAAACTGCTTGTTGGCTCGTCCAAAATCAACACTTTCGCTCGCAAAGAGAGTGCTTTTGCAATCTCAACCATTTGGCGACGACCGATCGACAGCGTGGAGACATCGCTTGCAGGCGATAGATCGAGTCCGACTCGCTCGATCCATTCGCGCGCTTGGGTGTGCATCGCTTTGCGATCAAGAAAACCAAATCGATTTGGTTCGCGACCAAGAGCAATGTTCCCGGCGATATCCAAATTATCCGCGAGGTTCAGTTCTTGATGCACAAGCGCAATTCCAGCTCGCACTGCATCTCGTACGCCAGCAAATCTCACCGATTGTCCTGACAAAAAAACTTCGCCAGAATCTGGCGTCAGAACTCCTGCAAGAATTTTCATCAGTGTGCTCTTGCCAGCACCGTTCGCGCCGACAACCGCAACAACTTCTCCTGAGTAAATATCAATATCCACTGATCGCAAAGCGTGCACGCCTGCAAACCTCTTCCCAAGCCCCCTGCACCGCAGGATGGGAGCAGCATCCATCACTTCGCTTTATTCCCCGCCGGATTTCCATTCGCACTCCCACTTGCATTCCCAGCCAACTTTTTCTTCAAGTCAGCCTCGAATGCATCAACATTTGCACGCGTCACTGTGACTGCGGGGATGTCGACAAATCCACTCTTGGGAAGCGCATCTGGCTTTCCAAGACAAATGGCGTTGAGCATTTGAATGCTTCGATATCCATAGTTGTATGGATCTTGCGCCACGGTTCCTTGCACTGATCCATCGCGAATTCCAGCCAAAGTTTCTGGCGCCTCATCGAAACCGACCACCTTGATCTTGCCAATTTTTCCGCCACTTTTCAGCGCTTCGAGTGCGAGAACTGGGTTGTATGCGAAGAGGCCAACGACGCATCCGAGATTTGGATTCGCGCTCATCATGTCTTCGACATTTGCCTTCGCCTTTGCACGATCAAATTGATCCGTCAGCGTATTGAGCACTGTGTACTTCCCAATCGTCAGTGGCGTATTGGGATTTTCAACTCGCTTGTCATCACGCGCACGATCGAAGACCTCATCCATAACACCTTGTCGGCGGCGGCGAGCATTGTCTTGTTCCATTCGACCAACAAAAATTGCGATCTCCCCACCATTCGGCAACGCTTCCTTCACCAACTTGCCAGCCAATCTCCCTGCGTCATAATTATCAAGTCCGATGTATGCAAGCCTTGCACTCGTAGGCGCATCGCTGTCTTGGGTAATAAGCAATGTGTGACCAGCAATCTGATCAAGAATTTCCAACTGGTTTGCCGGATCAATTGGGCTGACAGCAATCCCGTTGATTCCCTGCGCAACTAAATCCTCCATGATTCGCTTTTGATCCGCGATTCCTTCTGCGGGCATATGCACGGTGACCGTCGCGCCACTATCAAGACCAGCTTGCTCTGCGCCGCGCTGTGCAATCACCCAAAAGTCCGCAACGCCATTTGTGACGAATGCCAATTTCGGTTTCTCGCACGGTTTTTTTGCGTATTCCTGCACGAATTCAGCCTGTCGCTGCTTTGGCGGGACGGCATTCTTCGCACCGCCAGAGGAAGCCATCGTGATCAAACTCACCGCCAATGTTGCCATCAAAGTTCTTCGCATAACTGTCTCCTCTAATAAACCGTTGTTCCACCGTTGACGTGAATCGATTGCCCGGTGATAAATCGCGCCGCATCACTCGCCAGAAAAACAACTGCGCCGCCAACATCACTTGGAGTTCCAAAGTTGCCCATAGGAATCAGAGTTTCGTATCCATCCTTGTCACTCTGCGCATCATTTGCGTGACGCTCAACTGGAATCCAACCCGGCGCGACTGCGTTGACGGTGATATTCCACGGCGCAAGTTCCATCGCCATACTTCGAGTCCATCCAATTTGCGCACCCTTGGCAGCAACATAAGGGCTGAAATTTCCAACGCCACGATGAAAAACTTCACTTGTGATATTGATGATGTGACCATGGCGTTGCTCTTTCATATGAGAAAGCGTCGCACGCGTCAGTAAAAATGGACTCTTGACAAAGAAGTCGAGCATCGATTGGTGAAATGCCCAGTCATATTCCTCGATCGGCTTATGCGGCTGATCCGGAGTTGCATTGATAACGAGCGTGTCGATCGGCCCAAGCTTCGCCACAATCTCGCCGCACATTCGGTTCACATCAGTTTCGTCGATCACATTTCCGCGGAACAATTCTCCGGCATAGCCAGCAGCCTTGAACTGGGCGAAAGTTCCGTTTGCCGTGTCAGAATCATTCCAATAATTCAAAGCGACCTTTGCGCCTGCGTCTCCAAGGGCGAATGCGATCGCCTTCCCAAGCCCCCGACTGCTGCCTGTGACCAATACCACTTGTCCTTCGAGATGAAATTTTGGGATATTTTTGGAATGCATGGCGGAAATTTTAAGGCCGAGAAACCAACAGCTCGCAAGCCTACATCCCATCAGTTGATTTGGTTCTGAACTCTTCCATTCCTGCGGCTTCGCTTCTGCGACTCACTTCGATAAGATCACATTCGAACACTAACTACAAAGAAAGGTTTCTCATGTCTGACTCAACAGCAACACCGTCAAATCCTGATAACACTCGCCTCGAAAAACTCGAACGTACAGTCCGACGACTGCGCCGCTGGCTTTGGGTAGCACTGATCATCGGTATTGCATTCTTCTCATTTGCCATAGGTCGCATTTCTGGTTCAAAGTCGCAAATGAACCGTGGCCAGAGCATGCCTGGAAACCAAATGCCTGGAAACCAAATGCAAGGACCCCCTCCCCAACAAATGCAACGTGGCGGACCGCAGGGTGACGGCAAGGGTTCAGCAGAAGTCAAAGGCAAAGGCAAAGGCAAAGACAGGGACAGCGGCAAGGGCAAAGACAAAGACGACAATGATTGAACTTCTGCTCAAAATTTCGGACTTTCACACTACAAAATCTTTTTGACTTGACTTGCATCCGACGATTCTCGGGGCATGATTCATCCATGCTCGCTCGTTGTTCTGCAAGCTCTCGCTTGGCTGGCTGCTTGGTCGGTTTCATCACCCTGCCAGTCGCAGCTGACATGATGCAAATTTCTGCATCTCGAGACACCACGCTCTATGAAAGCGCCACGGGCGCGCTGGGAAATGGCTCGGGGCAATATTTCTTTGCAGGGACAACGAACCAACCGCAACTTCGTCGGGCGCTCCTTGCCTTCGAAACCACTTCAATTCTGCCTGAAAATGCGCTCATTCAAAGCGTGACACTTCGCTTGCATGTCGCATCGACAAGCACGCAGACCAACATTTTTTCTCTTTATCGCATGACTTCCAATTGGACCGAAGGTGCGAGCGATGCAACAGGCACCGAAGGCAGTGGCACAATTGCGTTGGCTGGTGACGCGACGTGGCTGCACTCGTCACTTCCAGGTGCGCTTTGGAACACTGCGGGCGGAGATTTCAATTCTGTCGCAAGCGCGATGCTTTCGGTCGGTGATCTCGGTTTTTATTCTTGGACATCTGCACAAATGACCGCAGATTTTCGTGCTTGGGTGGCGAATCCGCAGAGTTCATTTGGCTGGATGCTTCGCGGTGACGAATCCGCGGCTGGAACAACGCGCAGATTTGATTCGAGCGAATCATTCGACAGCACATTTGCCCCGACACTTGTCATCGAATACTCGATCGTTCCCGCGCCTGGTTC
>CAMDEL010000102.1 GCA_945896765.1 Singulisphaera sp. GP187 | reverse complement strand
CTGATGCATGCGGCATATTGAGTTGCATATTCGAATCCCCCCCACATCTCGCATCGACGCATGGCCATTGCAAAGTCACGCATTGCTTCGCGTCCATGTCGAGTATTCGAAAGTGGTGTCAACTGTGCCAACATTGCCGCAACCGCCTTGCGAAGTCTTCGGCCTCGACTGCGATCCCGCCGCCCACCGAGTTGACGATCTGCGCTCACGCGTCTGGCAAGTCGCAGCGTGTCTTCTGTCGCCTTTGCTTGCGCGGTCATCTTTGCTGTCACGCCGAGAGTTTGATCCGTTCTTGCTGCCAAGATTCGCCCAAGCTGAATTGCCTCAAAACTTCGAGCGAATCCGCGCAATTCCATACGACGAGCGGCTTCTTCCAACGCATCGATCGACACTGGAATGAATCCCCGCTGAAATGCAATTCCAAGTGCAACCAAATCACAGAGCCGATCCGTCAAGAAGATTGCTCGCGATTCGGTGACGATATCGATGAGCACACGTCGATCCGGATGTGTGGTGACTTCAGCGACCGATGCAAGACGATTCGAGACCTGCTGAATCTCTGCATCAATTTGATCTTCGAGAGGACAACTGTTCGCAACGATCGCTGTACGCAGCGGATCTGCAACTCGAAGTTGCGCATCGGTTGCAATTGCGCGGATGGTTTCTACCGGATCAATTCCAATGACAACATCTGCTTCGCCATATGGAATTTGAGTCGTGAAACTTGCAAGTTCAGCGAGATGCACTCTCCCTCCATCATCAACAACACTTGGCAATTCCTCTTCCATCCGTGTAAAGACCAACTGTGTCCAAGCACGACGGCCAGGCCCAATGGGAACACCCAGATGCGTCCAATCAACTCGGAATCCCATCTTGCGTCCAGCTTCCGCCAACAATTGTCCGGCAACTCCTGGCGCATCGCCGCGGAAGCCTGCAAAATGTATGCGCCACATTCCCTGCTCTGCGTGCAGCGGACGCGGCGGTGTCATCCGAACCGAAGTGCGCAACTCATCAATCCCAGCAGGAGGACGAGTTCGAATAATTTCGACTTGTTCTAACAGCGATTCAAGCCGAAAAAAGACTCCTTTTGCACCAGGCACAATCGACCTTTCCACCAGCGGTTCGGATCGCAGCGGATCGGATCCACGCAGAAGTCCTCGCGCAACTTGAGTCGCAAGTCCAGGGTCTCGAAGTTCGCACGCGTTATCCGCGGGAAGAACAAATCGCTGAAATCGAAGAAATCCATCGCGATCAATCTCTTGCGCAGTGCGATCGAGTGCTGTGATGTTGCGCCGTGGTGGCGGGCCATCACGTGCAATCACAATCGTCAACGCTGTGGACTCTGCCGCCAACACAATTCCATCTCGAAGAGCTTCGCTGTCGTTGATGTCGACGCGCAAAAAAGTCAAACTCGTCTCTCCGACTGTCCCCGATGCGGCTCGAGCAATGCGCTCGATATCAAGATTTGCATCATCGCCAAAATCGCAGACAACAATAATTCTCGGGTTTGATTCGAACTCTGCTTGTTTCACTGCGCCAATACCCTCGCGCCTGAAACGCCGGCCATCCCATATCTCGACCGTGCAGATCACATCCGCGATCGGCGGCGATTGACGATCATTGACAACTACTCGCCGAATTTGATCTGGATACTCACGCGCAGCAACGATCGCTGCGGCTTCATCGACTGCAACTGCGATCACATCGAACGCGGACCCAATGCCGATACCTGCACTTCTGCGAGGCAAAGCAATTGTTGCCACCCATGCTGGAACGCGCGCAAGTCGTTCATTCAACTGCAAACCTGGGCGAATTTCATGCAGCAAACGCACGACACGACGCGTAAGCAAACTTGTCCTCAACCCATCATTTATGCCAAGTGGTTCAACATCGCCTGCAGCGGGCGGCATCGAATTCCACCAGACTTGCGCAGGAACTCCTCCGCTTCCACGCATTGCTTCAGCAATTGCGACAATTCGAGGCGCAACGGATCCTGGTCGAGCCTCGACAAGAATGACATGATGGCAACGCTCTAAGAGTCGAGAGACTGCAGCTTGATCGATCGGCTCGATGACCGTCAATCGAAGCACTGGCACTCGGCCCGTCATGCTCAATTCATCGAGCAAGTGTCGCACTGCAACTGCGCTTGCACCAATCGCAAGAAAACCATACTGCTCTCGTTCCCCAGGATTTGGGAGATGCTCGAGCCGATTCAGTTCGAGCCCGCGAATGATTCGCAGTGGATCGGCGGAGTCTCCCAATCGCGGTGCTTGCTTCCTGCGCAACCATGCGTCATGATCAATCCGAGAAACTTGACGATTCGGCGCAACTGAAAGCGTAGACCCTGATCGCAAGATCGACACATGAACGATGAGCGCCGATGGACGACGAGTGGCGCGAGACAATCGAAGAACTGCATCGCATCCACTGCGTAATCCAACGACATCGCAAGGTTCGACTGCTGTGAAACCTGCGCGGCGACAAACTCGCCGAGGGCAAGTGGCCGCGACGGCGAATGGGTTGTCCTCCATCACCACGCAAATTCCTGCCGATTCCCCAAGCGGTGTCTCGGATAATTGTGCGAGTGCCATGACAACATTGTCTAAATCATCGTTGGGAATCAGAATCGCAACGCGCCGACCGCGCGCAGCTTCTTGTGCGGCAAGTTCGATTGCGCGTGAGGCATCCTGCACTTCAACAACTCGGACTCCATTGCGTTGGAGAATTGATTGATTCGCTTCCAACTCCGCCGCGCGGAAAACGGTTTCGAATGGGACGCGCCTGACACCGTAAATCACATGGACATCAAGTTCAGTTTCGAGAAAACCTTTCAACAGTGCTTCAGCCGCAGTGCACAGTGCTGATCCATCCACTCGCGCCAACGGTGGAGACCATTGTGTCACAGCATTTATTTCCGCCGACGAGTTCATTGGGGAGATCGTAGTGCGAAGAGGCTCGAGTCATCGCCCGCGTAAAATTTCCGCGACCACGAATGCCAAAGCATTTTCGTCGTGATCTGGGGCACGGTGCTTTGCAAGCGCAGCGACAGCAGAATCCGCGTTCGCGACTGCGAAAGATTGGGTCGCACTGCTGAGCATTCCAACATCATTCAAACCATCGCCAACCGTGACCACTTGCGACTCGTCAACTCCGCGCAACTTGCAAAGCCTCTGAATCATTGACCATTTATCAACATCCGCATCGAAAATTTCAAGCAAATGCGTGTCGATGCCAGCAGTGCCGAGTGCGACTAATGCAGGCCAATGCTTGATTGCAAGACGCTCTGGAACTTCTTTGCGAATTGCATCTGCGACGAGAGCCAAGTCACTCGCCATCGCAACTGTTCCAACACGCAGAACATGTTCCAACTGTGCAGCGCGTTCGCTCGCATCGTCATGTAATTGTGGCACAGAGCGAGTTGTGACTGGATGCACTCCGAACCACCAACGACTCGCTGCATCGAGCTGTGCGTCGCCCACTAATAAATAGTCATATCCCGCTTGAGTCGAATCTTTCAAGAGATGAGCGAGATGCCCATGCCGAATGAGACTCTCCGTGCAGTGGCTGACGAGATCGTGCGAAATGACTATTCGATCTTCGCAGCGACCGCTTTCGATGTCGTGAAGAGCGGCGCCACCAGCCGAAATCACCATCCCGGTTCCAAGAACGTCTTGAGAAATACTTCGACATTCAAGCCAAGAACGGCCAGTTGCGAATACGACTTCGATTCCCGAATCTTTCGCCAAAGCGATCGCTTGTCGGTTCTCCAAGGAAACAGAACCACTGCGATCAAGCAGTGTTCCGTCGAGATCAGTCACAAGAATCTTGCAGCCCATTGAATTCCTACGGAATGCTACACTTCGACCCCTTATGGACCGCAAACGACTTGGCAATGTGCAACAAACTGATTTGACCGAAGGTCGAATCAACGACGACTTTCTTTTCTGGCTCAAGACCAGCGGACCGAATTGGCTTCTCGCTGTATTGGTTGTTGCATGCTTGGTGATGGGATGGAACTGGTGGAAGAATCGCTCGGCGCAAGCGCGCGATCTCGCTTGGGCGGAACTCGACGCTGCAGATCTTCCTTCCTCGCTGAAAGATGTCGCAGTCAAGCATGCCGACGTAGGTGCAGTTGCATCGTTCGCACTGCTGAATGCGGGCGATCGATTTCTGCAGAGTGTCGTCACTGGGCAACGATTTGATCGCGAAGCAACAGCGACCGATGCGCAGTTGACACCAGCTATGAGATTGGAATGGCTCAATGAAGCAGACGGTCTGTATACAGAAGTCATCAAGAATGCTCAGGCAAATCCCAAGGCTGCTGCCAGTCGAGGATTTGAAGTGAGCGCACTCTTCGGTCGCGCTGCAGTCGCTGAATCAAAGGGCGATGTTGCGACTGCCAAGACCTCGCTCGAAGCTGCGCAAGCTCTCGCAGGAACTGATTATCCATGGGTCGCGGGTCAAGCAAAGGCGCGCATCGAAACTCTCGGAGTCATTTCATCTCCGTATCCAATTCCACCTGCACCACCTGTTGCGGTGCTTCCTGATGGAACGCCGTTAAAGCTTCCAGACGGAACATCGCCAACGGAGGCAGATGCAATGCGACTTCTCATGAGTGATGTTGCAAAGAGTGCTGCTCAACCAGTGAATGCGCCTGCACCAACTGCAGTTACACCAGCAGAACCTGCGCCTGCTGTTGTGCCAGTTCCAGCACCCGCGCCTGCGCCTGCGCCATAAGACTGTGAAGATTTGAATTGCTCTCCAACAGTCCCAGCGACGAAGCGAGCAATGTTTCTGGCAAAGTTCCCGGCGAAGTTCCCAGCCAAGTTCCCGCCAATATTCCCGCCGATATTGCTGAAAATGATCCACAAAATCTTCTGACCACTGCGGGAACTGTGAATCGCGAAGCGCTCTTCGCACTCTATGAAGAATCTGCGGCAGCGGACGATGATCATCCCGTCCAAGTCACTTTCACCCTCAGTCACGATCTTGAAAAGCGTTTGGATCGCTATCTCGTCGACCGCGTTCCATTTCTTAGTCGCACTGCGCTCCAGAAATTGATTGATGAAGATGCGGTGCTTGTCAATGGACGCATTGCTAAAGCCAGCACGAAGTTGCGAAGAGGCGATGTGGTGATCGCAACTCTTCCTCCACCGCCAAGCAGCGAAATTCCTGCGGAAGAAATGCCTCTGGACATTCTTTTCGAGGATGACGAATTGATCGTCATCAACAAACGGCCTGGACTGATCGTTCACCCCGCACGCAGTCACAAATCTGGAACATTGATCAACGGACTCGCGTGGCATTTTCAACATCGATCAAGCGGACAACTTTCGACCGTTGGTAAAGACTTTGCGCGACCAGGAGTCGTTCACAGACTTGACAAGCACACCAGCGGCGTGATGGTTGCAGCGAAAACCGACACCGCACATTGGCGACTCGGAAAACAGTTCGAACTTCGTCAAACACGCAAGCGATACATCGCGTTGGTGCAAGGTCATCCGGAACCGCATGTCGATCTGATCGATCTTCCACTTGGAAAACATCCGACAATTCGAGAGAAATACGCAGTAAGACATGACGACACAGGAAAGGCATCGCAGACTGTGTATCGCGTGCTGGAAGAATATGAAGGTTGCTCGTTGGTCGAACTCGAACTGCTCACTGGTCGCACGCATCAGATTCGAGTGCATTTGGCGCATCTTGGATATCCGCTCGTGGGCGATGACATGTACGGCGGAAAACATGTGACTGAACGAGACTTCGGCGGCGACAGCGATGCGCCACTTCTCACACGACAGGCGCTCCATGCGGCACTGCTCGGTTTTAAGCATCCCATCTCCAACGAGCCCATGACATTTCAAGCGCCGCTCTGGAGCGACTTGCAACGAGCAATTGAATTGCTCCGCACGCACCGATTTCAAAAACGCATTGATGCTGTTGGCACGCTTGTCA
>CAMDEL010000101.1 GCA_945896765.1 Singulisphaera sp. GP187 | reverse complement strand
GGAGGAATCCATCGATCATCAGATGAAAGTTTCAACTCACCTTGAGCAAATGCGCCGCATGCAATTGCACCGAGCAAGCACAACATTCCGCAGTGCGCGGTCAATCTTCGAAAAGAGTTGGCTTGATTTGCCACAGTTGCAAAGATTCTACGCATATTTTTTCTGATCCGTCGAGCGGTTCTCACGACTGAGACAGACCCCATCATCTTGTGGTGGGTGGTGTTGAAGTGCACGAGTGATCGTGTGTCTTCAGGAACTGGCACGGTCTGTTCGAAAAGTCGGGCGCTGATATTTTCGACCCTTCTGAAATAAAAATGGAAATCTCTCTTGCAAGATTTGCAAATCGTGTTGTATAGTTCACGCATCTTCATCTAAGGATGGATGAAGAATTGGGCACGACAAGGATTGTTGTGCTCGATAAGTTCGAAACAGGTCAAGGAGAGACCCCGATGACAAATGCAAAACCTAATGTGAGTACGACAAGAACGACCAGAAGTTCTGCTGCAACTATTTCTTCGAAGAAAGCAAGGACGTCGGCGAGTCAATCGCCTGCGCCTACGTCAGCGAAGGGGACATCGAAGCCTGCGAAAGTTGCCGCTGTTAAATCCTTGGCCGTAAAATCGTTGACAAAAACGGCAACGCCAGAGAAGGCAAGCGCTGAATCACTTTGGAAACAGTATGGAATTGTTCGCAAGGATCCCAGTCGCGCAGAAGAGCGCAATCAGATCCGAAATGAATTGATGACTAGGTATCACCATCTCGTTCGATACACGGCAGAACGAATGCGAACACGTCTTCCATCAGAAGTCGAAGTGGACGACTTGATTTCTGCAGGTCTCTTTGGATTGATGGACGCAATCAATTCATACGACCCTTTGCGCGGCATTAAGTTTGAGACATATTGTCCGCAGCGAGTTCGAGGAGCAATCTTCGACGAGTTGCGTCAGATGGATTGGGTCCCAAGACTTGTTCGTTCGCGCACATCTCGGATGGATCGAGTGCGAAAGCAAATTGAAATGTCGAAGGGTCGTCCAGCAACGGATGAAGAACTCTTGGCACATCTCGATGTCAGTCCCGAAGAGTTCGAGAAGATCAATCGCGATTCGCGCCCCGTTGGGATTGTGAGTCTCAATAAGAAATGGTCGGACGCGGATTCTTCTGGTGAAGCGCGCGAAATTGATGTTGCGCAAGAACCAGGCGATGCCGACGCATTCCAGATGCTTCAGCGTCAAGACTTGCAAACGCTTTTGACTCGCGGATTGACTCGCTCCGAGAGATTGATTGTGATCTTGTATTATTACGAAGAACTCACAATGAAAGAAATTGGCGTGACGCTCGATCTTTCCGAAAGCCGCGTCAGTCAAATGCATTCATCGATCTTGGCTCGGCTGAAATCGCAAATGAAGCACCGATTGAAAGAAGTAAGCGAAGAATAAAGCGCTTATTTCTTTGGTGTCGCGACTGAGGAACCACTCGAAACGGGTCGAATATAAATGTTCATACATTCAAGTGCAGATCCGTGGCTCTGAATCGCGATTGAGCCCGTCGCGGCAACGCCAGGCAGAGTCGCACCTGGAATCACAGCTTTATTATTGAGAAGAACTTTCATTTGCTCACCTTGCATCGTGATGCGAAAGCGATTCCAAGATCCGATGGGCGCATCGGCTTTCATCTTGGGAGTGCACGCGGCGCGAATGGCAGGGGACATTGATTGATCGGTGCGGTATCCCCAAATTTCGCCACTTCCTGCTGGCCAATTCCACATATTCACTTGACTCTTCGAATCGCCGCGCACATAGATGCCGCTATCCCACTCTTCGATTTCCATAGTTTGCGGCTTTCCTTCAGCGTCCTTCTGTTCACTGCCATCTGCGGCGAAAAGAGGTCGTTGCATTTTGCCTTGCGAATCGCCGACCCATCTCCAGTCGATGACGAATTCGAAGTCGCCAAACGATTCGTTGGTCCACAGATGACTTCCCTTGCCGTCATATGAAAGCGTGTCATCATTCAACTTCCAATGACCAGCGAGTGCGGAATCTTCGTGCCATACTTTCAATCCATCTTTTAAGAGATATGTGAAACCCTCGTCGGCAACTGCACATTGATCCGCAGAAATCGGAGGTTCGGCTACTGGCAGGGGCGTGAGTCGAATGTTGCGAAAGCGAATCGGAGTTCCTTCGCTTTCCAAACAGATGTATCCCTTGCGCGGATTGATATTCGATGCGCCGCCAACTTCGACTCCATTGACTGCAAGAGTCAAGCGTCCATGATCAGCCTTGACCGTGTAATGATTCCATTCGCCTTTGCCTTTGGTCATGCGCGCAGAAGGAAGGCAGCGACTCCATCCAGCTGGATGCGGCCGATCGGGAGTCATAGTTGATCCGTGAATATTAAAAATATCGCCTTGGCCCGTGTAAAGCAGGCGACCTTCTTTGTCTTTGACGTCAGGCGTGAGCATGATCTGCACTTCGATCGAGCGCGTAAATGGAACGCCTACCGCTGTGATGCCATCGCTCCAAATAAAAAGCCCTGCATTGCCAGGTTCTTGTTCGTGCATCCAGTCCATATCAAGCGTGAAGTTTTCATACATCTGCGCCGTACGCAAGACGCCGGTGGGAACTCCAGAGCACAAGATGTATGGAACACCATCATCACCTTGCTTGACTGTCCATGTATCGCTCGAGCAATTGACATTCACCCAGCCTGAAAGATCTTTCCCGTTGAAGAGCATGGTTGGTTCTGCAGTTGATGCAGCAGAATGTGCGCAGAGGGCAGCAACGCAGAGAAGGGCAATGTTTCGCATAAGTGTGCAGGGTACGAAGACCCTGCAAGCCTTGCAGGGCAGTCCATCAGCAGCCCATCACACCCGAACTGCAATCACTTGTGGGGCGACTTTGAAATCCGCAGTGGTACGAGCTCGGACATCATCGACCGTTACACCTGGAGCGACTTCCGTCAAAACAAAGCGGCGAGTGGTTTCGTCCATCACCATCACGCACATATCGGTGATCAACATATCGACGCAGTGTTTGCCCGTCAGTGGCAGGGTGCAAGTCGGAATAATCTTCGCTTCGCCGCGTTTATTGGCATGTTCCATGACAACGATTCGCCGTTTCACGCCAGCAACAAGATCCATTGCGCCGCCCATACCTTTGACAAGTTTTCCGGGAATCATCCAATTTGCTAAGTCGCCCTCTTGCGAAACTTCCATTGCACCCAGGATTGCAAGGTCGATGTGGCCGCCGCGAATCATGCCGAAACTATCTGCGCTGGAAAAAAAAGAGTGGCCAGCAACTCCAGTGACTGTTTGCTTACCAGCGTTAATGAGGTCGGCATCGACTTCGCTGTCGATAGGAAATTCGCCCATTCCAAGCAATCCATTTTCCGATTGCAGCCAGACGGTCATTTCCTTTGGAACATAATTGGCGACAAGCGTTGGAATACCTATGCCGAGGTTGACATAAAAGCCGTCTTGTAATTCAAGCGCGGCACGTTGAGCGAGTTGATTGCGATCGAGCGGCATATCACTCTCCGAAACGGATGCCCTGCGCCAAAGGAAGGTCGCCGCCCCAGTTGATCGTGCAGGTCTGCCGTCGCATATACGCCTTCCAAGAATCGGAACCAGATTCTCGGCCACCACCTGTGTCTTTTTCGCCGCCAAATGCGCCGCCGATTTCTGCGCCGCTGGTTCCAATATTCACATTAGCAATTCCGCAGTCACTGCCGTGTGCAGCAAGGAATCGTTCTGCCGACCGAACGCTGTCCGTGAAAATTGCGCTCGAAAGACCTTGATCTACGCCGTTTTGGATGACAAGAGCATCCTCGAGCGAAGTCACGGAGAAGACATAAAGAATCGGCGCGAATGTTTCTTCGCGAGTAATTGCAGGAATCTTTCCTTTGGGAACACGAATGATTGTCGGCTCTACAAAGTTTCCTGGTGACTTTGCGAGTCGATCGATACCTTCGATTCCGCCGCAAAGAATCGTGCAGCCTTCACTGACGGCACTTTCAATTGCTGCGCGCATTCCAGCCACTGCTCGCGCATCAACGAGTGGACCCATAAGAGTCTTGGAGTCAAGCGGATCGCCAATCGGAATTGTCTTGTATGCCTTCGCGAGGCGTGTCAAGAGTTGTTCGATGATCGATTCGTGCGCGAGCAATCTGCGAGTTGTTGTGCAACGTTGGCCAGCTGTGCCGACAGCACCAAAGAGAACTGCGCGTGTAACAAGATCGAGATCTGCATCAGGCTGAACAATGATTGCATTATTTCCGCCAAGCTCCAACAGCGTGCGACCAAGTCGAGCGCCGACAACTTGCGCGACACGACGCCCCATACGACACGATCCTGTCGCACTGATCAGTGGCAGTCGTCGATCCGCGATCATTGGTTCGCCGACATGTTCATCTGTGCCGATGATGAGCGTGAAAACATCCGCAGGATCGAGTCCTTCGGGGCGAAAAATCTGCTGTTCTGTCATGACTTTGCGCGCAATTTCATTGGTCGCAATCGCGACGAGGGGTGTGAAAAGACTCGGTTTCCAGAGGCACGTATCACCACAAACTGCGGCGACAAGTGCGTTCCACGCCCAGACTGCGCACGGGAAATTGAATGCGGTAATGATTCCGATTGTTCCAAGCGGATGCCACTGTTCGTACATGCGGTGACGCGCACGCTCGGAGTGCATCGAGAGTCCATACAACTGTCGTGCGAGACCGACGGAAAAGTCTGCGATATCGATAGCTTCCTGAACTTCGCCCAGTCCTTCGGTACGAATCTTGCCCATTTCGAGAGAGACCAGATCGCCAAGCGGATCTTTCAATCTGCGAAATTCGTTGCCGATCAAACGCACAATCTCGCCGCGTTGTGGAGCAGGGCAAGATCGCCACGCTTGAAAGATTGCGTCACATCGAGCGATTGCTTCGTCAAGCTCCGCACGACTTTGCAGGCGTACGCCAGCGATCGGTTCGCCAGTTGTTGGATTGAACGAAATCGAAATCGACTTGTTCGCAGAATCTGGCGCGCAAATCAGTGGATGATTTGCGATGCCGAGTTTCGCAAGAAGCGGGTGTTGGGCAGTCAGATTCGCCACGCTCACGGAGTCTTCGTTCCAGTTGGTGCTGCTGGAGTCGTCGGTGCTGGAGTCGCTGGTGCAGCTGGTGCATCCATCTCAGGAGGTGCAGAGAGGACTTCCATCATTTCGATTGTGACGACAGTCTTTGGAACATCTCCCATTCCACTTGATTGTCCAGTTGGAACTGCCGCAATGGCATCGACGACATCCATACCTTTGATGACCTTGCCGAAGACTGCATATGCAGCGCCGCCACGAGGTTGATCGAGCATTTTGTTGTCGACGGTGTTGATGAAGAACTGGCTCGTTGCGCTATTTGGTTCGTTTGTGCGAGCCATCGAGATCGCGCCGCGACTATTAGGAAGGCCATTCTGCCATTCGTTTGAAATAGGAGCCTTCGTGGTCTTCTGCTTCATGTCCGCAGTGAATCCACCTCCTTGAATCATGAATGTCTTGATGACGCGGTGGAAGATCGTTCCGTTGTAAAAACCTTCTTTGGTGTAACTGACAAAGTTCTCTGTGGAAATCGGCGCCTTTGCGGCGTTGAGTTCGAGATAGATCACACCTTTGGATGTTGTCATCGAGACATACACAGGTGCCGCAGAGGTCGTTGGCGCAGAAGGCGCAGCAGGTTTGGTGTCTTGCGCAGTTGCGGTGTTGGCGATCGCTGCGATTGCGACAAAGAGTGCTGCAGCGGAGCGAACGAATGATCGAGAGTGAATTGCAGTAAGAGTTGTCATAGTTGACGTATCCTATCGGCTCTCTTGCGCCTAGGATGGGCAAGTCTCAATGAAGTTTGGACGCGCCATTTTCGACCTGTTCAGTTCTGTCAGATTTGGCATTGTTCTGCTCGTGCTGCTCTTTATTTATATGTCAATCGGGAGCGCTGGAATCTTGTATCCAGTGCATCCAAACATTTTTCATCCGGA
>CAMDEL010000100.1 GCA_945896765.1 Singulisphaera sp. GP187 | reverse complement strand
CTGTATGAGTGGTCGATGCTCGATGTTTTTTCGCTCTCGCTTGTTCTCTTCTTGCTTGAAGGCAACCGATTTATCAAGACCGAAGTCCACAAAGGACTTTGGTTCATCGTGATTGCGGTCATCATCAGCCAAGTTTCTCGGCGGATTGCACGATCCACCGCGCAAAAATGTTTTCGGCGAAGGCTGGACTAAAAAACAATCAACCCTTCAGTTTTTTCAGCGCAGCATGAAGTGCATCAAGATGATGCGTTTCGTGGGCAGCTGAAATCTGAACGCGAAGCCGAGCGTGACCTTCAGGAACGACGGGATATCCAAACCCAATCACGAAGACACCCAA
This sequence comes from Singulisphaera sp. GP187, assembly GCA_945896765.1. Taxonomy (GTDB): domain Bacteria; phylum Planctomycetota; class Phycisphaerae; order Phycisphaerales; family SM1A02; genus F1-60-MAGs104. The sequence goes on along the minus strand of CAMDEL010000100.1, from coordinate 5,670 downwards.
GTCGAGAAGTTGTCGGCTCATTGCGATCGCTTTCGCTGTGTCATGCACGATGATGGGACAAATTGCAGTTGGGCTTGTCAGCACAGGAAATCCTGTGCGCAAGATTCCTTCGCGTGCATATTCGACATTCGCACGCAATTTCTTCACACGCTGTGGTTCGCGCATCAAGACTTCGATTGCTTTATCCGCACTGCATGCAACGCTGCACGGCAGCGCATTGGAAAACAGCGTTGGTCGACCGCGTTGAATCAGCAAGTCAATTGCAGCACGAGATCCAGCGATGTATCCGCCCGCCGCTCCGCCGAGTGCTTTGCCAAGCGTTCCAGTGAAATAGTCAATCTGCGTTGCAGCCATTCCCCAGTGTTCGTGCGTTCCGCGACCCGTTTGCCCCATGACGCCGGTGCCATGAGAATCATCGACGACCAAGAGTGCGCCGAACTCATCGCACAATGTGCGAATTGCTGGCAAGTCCGCGATGTCGCCTTCCATCGAAAAGACACCGTCGCTCACAACCCAAATCGTTCCAGTCATCGAACTGTTTGCGCGCGCCTCGGTCAATTTTTCGCGCAGCGATACAGGATCATTATGCCGAAAGACCCCGCGAAGCAAGCCCTTCTTGATCGAGACGGCCAAACGAATTCCGTCGATGATCGATGCGTGGTTCAACTCGTCGGAAATGATGATGTCGCCTGGTTCGCAAAGCGTTGGAAAGATCGCTTCGTTTGCATTCCAACAACTCGTGAATGTGTACGCGGCTTCGACGCCATAAAAACGAGCGATGCGATCTTCCAGTCTTTCGTGACAGTCGAATGTTCCGCATATGAAACGCACACTCGCAGTGCCTGCGCCATATTTACGAATGCCTTCAATTGCAGCATCGACTACTTCTGGATGATTCGCCAAACCGAGATAGTTGTTCGAGCAAAGACATACAACTTCGCCTCGGCCGCGAATGCGCACGGTCGCATCCATCGGACCTTCGATTGTCTGCAGGTGCTTCAATTGCCCACTCTTGCGCAGTGAATCGAGAATCTCATTTGTGCGGGATGGGAAAGTTGTGTGTGCCATCGTGGTCATCTCATAAGCATATCGCTCGCGACTCTCCGCCACGCATTTTTAGTGCGCAGAAGTCTTCGCATACCGACCTGCGATCCTGGGCAAGAGATATTGGCTGAATGCTGTCTGGAGCGTGTGCGTTGCATTCCAACCCCAATCGCGTCGAGCCGCAGAATCATCGCATGTTTCTGGCCACGAATCGATGATCGATTGCCGCCCGAGATCGGGCTGAAAAGTGATGACCGCCTTGGGAAAAGCTTGTCGGACAAGGCTTGCGAAGTCTTCCGCGCTTGGCGAGAAACTGGCAACGTTATACACCGAGCGCTTGAGATTTTTCTTCGGCGCGCGCATCAAACGCACCGTTGCGTCGATCGCTTCAGGCATTGTCATGAATGGGATGCGCGAATCAGGTCGAACAAAGCAGTGATACTCCCGCCCTGCTGCTGCTGCGTGAATCATCTCCGGGCCGTAATCGCTTGTTCCCCCCGAAGGCATTGTCTCCGCCGAGATAATCCCTGGAAATCGAATCGAACGAAAGTCCACAGGATTTTCAAATCGATCCTTTGCAAGTTTGCGGTAATGATGGTCGTAGTACCGACCCAAATGTTCTCCAGTCAACTTATTGCATCCGTACATCGTGTGAGGATCACAGAATTTTCCTTCGCTGATCGATCCCGCTGCGTACTTCGTTGCAAGATCGGGAAGGCCGTACACCGCGATCGAGCTTGGAAAAAAGAAACGCACCGTGCGTCCGTGCGATCTTGCTTGTTCTGCCGCAAGATGCAGCAAGTTGAGAGTTCCACCAACATTCACTTGATGCGCAGTCTCTGGTGCGAATTCGCTGCGAGTCGAAAGAAGCGCGGCCAAGTGATAGATCTCAGAAATCTCGTACATCGCCAAGAGACGCTCAAGGAGCGCGTGATCGCAAACATCACCTACATATGTATGGTCGCATTGTTCGCGAATCTCTGGCGCAAGTTCTCGAATGTCGACTGCGATGATCGCTGGATGTGCATCGTCACCCACCGAAGAGTTGCTCGTGCGAGCGGCATTGAGAGCCGACAATAATCCATGACCCATTTCTCCACCGGCGCCTGTGACCAAAATTGCAGTTGTGCGTTGCTGCCCCGTGGGCGAAGCGTGATGTGCGTTTGAATTCGATATAGGAAGCATTCGCACTCAAGATATATGCAAGAAGCAAATCGATGCGGCTTACAGAACGCACCCCTGCTTCAACAGCAAATCGCGCGTCGCATTCGTTCCAGCTACTTCGCTGACCTTCTCGCCTTCAAACTCCACGCCGACCCAGCCGCGATATTGCGCATCCCGAACAATTCCCATCATTCGTGCGAAATCGATGGTGGTTTCTTCCCCCAATTCGTTGAATTCAAAACTCTTCGCACTGACCGATTTCGCAAATGGCATCATTGCTTTCACACCCGCATATCGATCGGCCTTTGTTCCGTCGGCGCAGGTGAAATTTCCAAAGTCAGGAAGCGTTCCACAATTTGCTGCAGTCGTCGCACGGATGACCGATGCGACCCACTCGCCATCACACGAGAGTCCGCCATGGTTTTCAACGATGACATTCAATTTCATCGGTGCTGCAAGCGCACAAAGTTGGCGTAATCCATCCGAGCAACGCTCGGCTTGTTCTGTCACACTTCCAACACTTCGCGCGTTGACGCGAATCGAATGGCATCCCAAAGTTGCTGCTGCATCAAGCCAACGCTGATGCGCCATGACCGCTTTGCGCCGCGATGCAACATCTGGATCGCCGATGTCACCTTCTCCGTCACACATAATCAGCACACTGGTGACACCGATGTCGTCTGCGCGCTTTTTCAATTCTCCAACCCACGAACCATTCATCGGCAAACTTTTATAAAAAGTATTGACATACTCCACCCCCATCACGCCGCAGTTTTTATGTGCGAAGGATGCGAAGTCCAAAGGCGCTAACTCGCCACTTTTCAATATTCGGTGAAATGACCATTGTGCAACGCTGATGCGATTGGAAAAGACCTTGTTCCCTAGAGGTGAAGGGACGGCAACAGTTTGAATTTGCGCAACTGCATCAGTCATCTTTGCACCGAGTGCGCCAACCGCTCCAACAGAGAACATTTGAAGAAATGTTCGGCGGGAAAAGTCATTGGGCATGGACTAGAAATTCCAAATAAGTTCGAGGCATGACGAAATAGAATAACGAACAATCTTTGGCTATGATCCTGCGATGTCCACGAAGTGCTTCCTTATCGTTGCGAGTTCGATCGCGCTCATCTTCTCAACATCAGCTCTTGCGCAGAATGGTGCTGCACCAGCCGCTGCACCTGCCGCCGCACCAGCCGCTGCACCAGCTCCACGACCTCAAGTTCAATCGGCATTGGTCAATTTGACCCTTGAGTACAACGCACTCGACACGATGTTGCATTCCATCGGAAGCATGCGCATCAATTCGCAAGACCGCATCAAGGCGATGAATGCATATATGCAACAGAAGAATCTGCTTGACGGCTTCCAAACATATTCTGCCACAGTCACGAACCCACCAGCCGGAACTTCGTTCAATCAGGGTTATCAAGTCGCACTTGCGAATGAAAAAATGGCTGGAACTCCCCAACCAACGACTCAAACTCTTGACCAACTGACCTCGGATGTTGCTGCGACCACGACTTTGGCTCAGGAGTCTTGGAATGCACAGAACAAACTCTTTCAGCAAGTCTCTGTCATGTCCGCATACTTACAGTCGAAGAATGAACTCGTTGGATATCAACAGTGGGCGCCTGCATATGCCGCTCAGCAACGCAGCTCACAGACTGCGAAAAATGCAGCAGAAAATCAACAATACAGTCAACAGACTCTGGCGTACTACAAACATCTTGATGCTCTTCACCAAATGTGGGATCAACAACCACACGGAACTGGTCTTGATTTCAATTACAGCTTCAGCCAAGGGAATGGTCCCGATGAAGGTGGAACAGGCATGACCACCAACGACGGAAATTCGGATCAACTTGCGATGCAAGAGGCTGAGAGCACAGGCAATGCTGCCGAAAACTATGCGGGAGGCGTATCGAATGGAATCGGAGGCGGAGGTTATTACGGCGGATCAAATTACAATTCATACTCCGACACCTATCCAGATATTTATGGATATCCCGCAGGAACAGATTTGGGCGTGGGTGGGTTCAACAGATACGGCATTAATAATGCTTGGAATCGAACAAATCCACGTGGCAATCCACGCATGCCCGGCGGAGTTGGCGGCGTCGGTGGACCCAAAGGTGTTGGACAAGTCGGCGGACCTGGTGGCGCTGGACAAGTCGGTGGACCTGGTGGAGTGGGACGCGTCAATGGCCCGGGTGGCGTTGGCGGAGTTGGTGGAGTTGGCAATCCTGGCAAGGCTGATGATGGCCACCACGATGATGCTGGCAGAAGATAACTAAAAGTTCTCGCTGAAAAATCCCCTGCATGCTTTGACTACTTGCTTTGAAGAGTGTGCAGTTCTCAGCAATTCATGCTCAGCAATTCACTCCCACTCAATTGTGGCAGGTGGTTTGCTTGATATGTCATAGACAACGCGATTGACACCCTTCACTTCGTTGATCAATCTGCTCGAAACAGTTGCGAGAACCTCGTATGGCAAGCGCGCCCAATCTGCAGTCATGAAATCTTGAGTCGTCACTGCTCGAAGCGCGACGACCGAGTCGTACGTTCTTCCATCACCCATCACACCAACACTTCGAACTGGCAAGAGCACCGCGAAAACCTGATCAGTCTTGCGATACAAATCTGCTGCAACGATTTCCTCGAGCAAGATTTCGTCGCAATCGCGCAAAATCCGAAGTTGCGGTTCGCTCACTGCACCAAGGCATCGAACCGCCAAACCGGGGCCAGGAAAAGGATGACGCCACACAATATGTGCGGGCAAACCAAGCACTTCTCCCAGAGTTCTCACTTCATCTTTGAACAAGTGGCGAAGTGGTTCGATCAATTCGAAACCGAGATCAGCCGGCAAACCTCCAACATTGTGATGCAATTTAATGTTCGCCGCAGTACCCGCGTGACCGTGGCCACTCTCGATCACATCCGGATAGAGCGTCCCCTGCGCAAGGAATTTCACATCGCCGTCGATCGTTTTCGCCGCCTCGCGAAAAACATCAATGAAGCGATGACCGATGAGGCGGCGCTTTTCCTGAGGATCCGTGATCCCATCTAAGTCACCAAGAAACTCTTTGCTTGCATCGACCACTCTCAAATCGACATCAAAATGATCTCGGAAAGTTGACTCGACCAACGCGCGTTCATTCTTGCGCAACAAACCGTTGTCAACAAAGATGCAAACCAACTGCCGCCCAATCGCTTTCGCAAGCAACGCTGCAACCACGGAACTGTCGACGCCTCCAGAAAGCCCGCAAAGAACTCGTGCCGACCCGACGCGTTCGCGAATGCGGTCGCTTTCTGCGGTGACAAAGTCCGACATCCGCCAATTTCCGTGACAGCCACACGATCGAAACAGGAAATTGCGAATGATGTCCATTCCATGTGGCGTATGCGTGACCTCAGGATGAAACTGCACGCCGAAAATTTTTCGCTTGGGATCACCAACGGCTG
>CAMDEL010000099.1 GCA_945896765.1 Singulisphaera sp. GP187 | reverse complement strand
CGCATATAACCAGATCGTTGATCAAACAACTTTTTCTATGTCGATTCAAATTCCTGGAGCGGGCAGCGCAGGGACATCAACGGGTGCTGGTGGTTTGGGTAGTGGCATTGGTGGACTCGGGCAATAAAAACTGCACGGTTTAATTTTTTAATGATGCCTAGACGGTGTGCAGCACTTTCATGATGCCGTGATGTACGGAAGAATAATTTGCCCTAGGCTCAAACAAATTCAGAATGGTTTATGAGAGCGCCGCGGGACGCATATATGGGCTCAAATGTGGTTGGGCAGATTTTGGCAGCGGACTGATTTGCCCCCGGGCTCAAACATGCTGCGCCTCGCCTACGCGGACTCCGGCTCGGCTTGCAAACTCGCCGGGGTTCAAATCATTCCGCTGCCCACGTTGGCGAATCAAATTCTCGCTCGAGCGTTTTTCAGATCCGTCGTGCATTTGTTTGCGTGCCCAGCCGTTGAAAAATTCTGCCGGGCGAGTTCCACAGGCGGCCGACGGCACTTGCAATAAAATTCCGTAAATCAGATCGTGTCGGTCGCCGAGGACTGTCTGAGCCCGGCGGGATCTTTTCACGGCTGCTCACTTATGCATTTCCGCGGCTGTTTCCGTGGCTGTTACCCGAATGTTTCCGCCGCGCATTCATCCACCAAACAGCGGCGGCGGCCCATCATCCTTCTCATCGATCTGCTCGCTTCGAAATGCAGCGCCGATGTGCTCAGCACCGGCACGCGTGATGCGTCTGCCTTGGCGTGTGCGCGCAACAAATCCTGATTGCAATAAAAAAGGTTCAACAACATCTTCGAGCGTGCCGCCATCTTCACCAATCGTTGCAGCAAGCGCTTCAACACCAACTGGACCACCTTCATAGACAGTCGCAAGCGTTCGCAAATAACTTCGATCAAGCGCATCAAGCCCCAACGAGTCGACGGATTCCAATTGTAACGCCGCTTCAACAGTCGCTTCAACAATCTTGCCATCTCCGCGCACAATTGCAAAGTCATGCACACGTCGCAAGAGTCGCAGTGCAACGCGCGGCGTTCCTCGACTGCGAGAAGCAATCATGTTCAGCGCCCCCTGCCCAACTCGGCCAACATCCATAATGCCGCACGCTCGAGAAAGAATCGCCAACAAATCAGACTGTGGATAGAAACCCAAATGATGCGTGATTCCAAATCGAGTTCGCAGCGCCTGAGTCAACAATCCAGGCCGCGTCGTTGCACCAATCAAAGTGAAAGCCTTCAGATTGATGGTGACAACTTTCGCGTGCATGCCGGAATCCACGGTGAAATCGATTCTGTAATCCTCCATGGCGGGATAGATGTATTCCTCGACCGCGGCGGGTAGCCGATGAATCTCGTCGATGAAAAGCACATCACGGTCCTGCATGCGGGTCAGCGTTCCAACAAGATCGCCGGCTTTAGTCAGCGCAGGACCACTCGTCACAGATGCGTGCGAACCAAGTTCGGCGGCGATCACAAATGCGAGCGTGGTCTTGCCAAGTCCCGGTGGGCCATGCAGCAGCACATGCTCCATCGGTTTATTGCGCTGGCGAGCAGCACGCAGTGCAATATCAAGTCGCTCCTTCAGAGCACTCTGACCAACATATTCATCAAGCGTGCGTGGACGAATCGATGGCGAGACAATCTCCTCGTCGGAGGTTTGTTCTGTCGCAGATACGATTCGTTCTTTGGCCATCCGTGCCTTTACTTGCTTCTTGCGAACGTCTTGAAGTACTCAGAACTTGACCACGGGAACAGAGCGATCTGCTTCGTCGGCCTTGAAGAAATCAAATGCTTTGAAGCTGAACATACGACCGACGATGTTTGCAGGAAACTGTGCGAGTGTCGCATTAAATCCCTGCGCAGATCCGTTGTAATTGCCGCGCGATTGCGAGATGCCATTTTCAAGACCTGACAATTCTCCCTGTAATTGCAGGAAGTTTTGATTGGCTTTCAGATCGGGATAGGCCTCCGCAATTGCCATCAATCGACCAAGCGCGCCAGAGAGCTGACCTTCCGCTGCAGATTTTTCGGAGACTGTCCCAGCTTGCATCGCCGAGGCACGCGCTTTGATCACGGCTTCGAGCGTCCCCTTCTCGTGCGATGCATATCCCTGCACGGTGCTGACGAGATTTGGAACAAGATCATGACGACGTTTCAATTGCACATCGATTCCGCTGAGCGCACTCTCAGTTGCGACGCGCAATCGCTGCAATCCGTTATAAACACCCATGACATAAAACGCCAAGATGATTGCGATCACAACAACGATGATCACGACAACTCCGACTACACCAATGATTGCTCCACCCATTATGAAAACTCCTTCGGCGCTAAGCGCCTTTTTAAAGATTCTGCGAGCACGCTGAAATCAGCGCATGCTCGAACTGTGACCGATCAAGATAATCCGGCATCACCACTTGGGAACCTGCATCAACAAGACGCGACGCACGTTCGCCGTGACCAATTCCTACGAAACCATAACCACCTTCTCGTGCAGCATGAAGATCCCAAACACCGTCACCGACATAGACAACTGGAATAGTAGAGGATTTTGTCCCGCCGACTGCACCACGGAGCGCCCAGCGGATGATGTCCAAACGAGCATAAGCGTGGTCTGCGCAGGCGAATGCGATGCTTGAGATGAAAATATTCGCACATTCAAGTTTGCGCAGAGCAGATGGCCCCCATCCGCCAGTCGCAACTGCAATGGTCCAACCCATCAAAGGCAGTTCACGCAGAATCTCCCGCGCACCGGCGACCGCTTCCCAACCTTCCCGATCGCTGCGGCTGCGAACATTGACCAGTTCAATAAATCGAGAGCGCACTGCGCGAAAATCTCGACCCGTCGGCGCACGAGCGCAGTGCGTCTCAATGATCTCATGCAGTATTCCATTATCGCTCGAGTATCGATACGAACCCCAGTCCGTTGAAATGCCGGAGACTCCAAGCACATCATGCACTGCTTGCGCATAGCACTCTTCGTCAACTCCATTTGTTCGAGTCAGCGTTCCATCAATGTCAAAGATGACAACTCCGCGTGTGGTCATTTTTTAGACATGCTCCGTGCGAGTGCGATCACAACTGCACATTCGTTTGCGGTCACAGGCGTGACCGAAAGCCGATTTCCCTTGCGAAGAATCATCATAGAAACGAGCGCGCGATGACTGCGCAAATCATCGAGTGTCACTGCAACTGAGAACTTGGATTCGAATTCCACTTCGACTGCTGACCAACGCGGTTCTTCTCTCTTTGCTCCCGCATCGAAATATTCACTGCGCACGTCGAATTGAGTCGGATCTGCTTTTGCCGCTGAACGCACGCGCGCAACTCCCACAATTCCAACAACATCGGCATTTGAGTGATAGAAGAGCACGCGGTCTCCAACGGACATCTCTCGCATGAAATTGCGCGCTTGATAATTGCGAACTCCTTCCCACAGGGTGTATCGATCTCGTGCAAGATCGGCGATGCCATAGACAGATGGCTCGGATTTCATCAACCAATGATTTGAAGATTCATTTATCTGCTCGATCGATTTCTGCGCCATCAGCAAAGGATACGGAAGCGCAACAGAAAAAAGCTGTCCATCCAATGCGTTCTTCTGCCAACGCATCTTTGCAACCTCTATGCTCTCGGTTCATGAATTTTCGAAAAGCATTCATTGCTGCGCTGATCACATTCATCTTCGTCAACCTGCTCTTTCTCGGTTCTCGACCAGTTTTGACAGCAGACGAAACGCGCTATGGCAGTATTGCCGCACAAATGGTCGAGAGCGGCAACTGGATGTCGCTGCGTATGAGTGGCTTTCACTTTTATGAAAAGCCACCACTTGTCTATTGGATGATGGCTCTTGCGATTGAGATTTTCGGGCACAATGCTTTTGCAATTCGACTGCCTGCTGCGCTTTGCGGCGGACTTGCTGCTCTTGCGATGGGTATTGCAGCTCGTCGTGGTGCGATCATCGCCGGAACTTCTCGCAATGATTCCAACACGCTCGGCGCGCTCGTCTCAATTGCATCGATCACGATGTTGCTGCCCGCTGTCGGTGCAACCAGCGCAATCTTGGATGCTCCGATCGCAGGCTTTGTGATCGCAACAGGCGCCGCACTCTTCGTCGCTGCGACACACCAGCCAGGAAAAAACCGAATGGGATGGCTGGTGATTGCAGGCATCATGATGGGTTTCGCATTCATGACAAAAGGACTTCTTGCCTTGGTTTTTCCAGCGATGATGATCGCACCGTGGCTCTTGTGGGAACGTCGCTGGCGAGATTTATTCGTATTGCCTTGGATTCCGTTGTTTGTTGGCGCATTGGTCGTTCTGCCTTGGGCAATTGCAGTCACTCAAACTGAACCTGGATTCTGGTATCGATTTATCATTCACGAACACTTTCAGCGCTTCGCAGGAACTGGAACGAATCAGCAACGCGAATCATGGGCTCTTTATTTACTCGTAGTTCCATTGGGCTGCATCCCTTGGATCGTGGCTGCACCGATCTCTGTGCGTTGGTGGCCGTCGCTTGCTCGAACACAAAGCGGAATTCGCTTTGCAATCTGCGCAGTGATCGGGCCGCTGCTCTTTCTATCTTCGAGTCGTGGAAAGCTGCCGACCTATTCCCTTCCAATTTTTCCGCCCATCGCATGGTTGATTGTCAGCGGACTTCTGGCAGGATTCAAATCGCAAATCACTGGCACTCGCAGCCGTGGAGCATTCATTCCCGCAGCAGTATTGATCATGCTCGGCGCTGGTTCGATGTCTCTTGCGATTGCCGGTGATTGGTCCGCGGAACTTCTCGGGCGTGTGTGGCTCGAATCACCGCAAATTCATGCAGTTATTCTTGGCGCAGCGCTTGTTCTTTGGGGAATTGGAGATTGGGTCTCACAACGCTGCGCACCGGGCCCTCACCGAGTGATGTGTATGGGGCTCTCCCCCGTCGCAATTCTTGCATCATTGGGTCTGCTCTTTCCTGACGCCATAGTCAACGATCTCACCAACTCAGGTCCGACGTTGATGTCACAACGCGACATCATTCGCAGCGCATCAACCCTCATGTGCGATCAAAGATTGGCGCACGCTTGTGCTTGGTTCTTACCGCGCAGCGACTTCTTGATCGTGGCTAGCCCCCGTGAATTTGTCAACGGACTTTCAATTCCGCAAGACGATGCGCGCATTATTGCAAGCGCAGATTTCGCAGTCGTTCTCGCCGATGCTCGCAGTCGTGGCAGTGTGGTGATTGCAGCCGAAACCTCGGCAGTCGATGGCTTGATGGCAACAACTGGAATCTCCGCTCCAACACAGCGAACGGACTTCCGAGGCTGGGCGCTTGTGCAGTTTTCTCCTTCAACTCGCTGAGGAAATTTTTACCGCACTGACTGCAGATTGGTTTCGCGCTGATTTTCTGTTGCGGCGATATCTCCAGCCAATTCGCACAATATCCGCATACGCGCGAATCCCATCGATGGCTTTCACTTTCGAACCATGCACATCACGCCACTCAATCAACGGCAATTCTGTAATCCCAAACTCTGCGGCGAAACCAAGTTCACAATTCGACGCAGCAAGTCGGGCAAGAATTTCAACATCGAAGACCCACCGGGAAATAAATTTCTGTGCGAACAGCGATGCGATTTCTGGAGTTCGTCTGAATAACTTCGCTCCACACTGCGTGTCATACACGGACATTCTCAATGCCATTGATGCGAAGGTTGCGAAGACTCTGCCGATGTAGTGCCTCGCCGCATTGCGCTCGATGTTTCGGCCAAGCAATCGAATACGCGAGCCCATCACTAATTTGATCGCGGGATTGACTTCCATCACTTCGAAGAATCTTGGCAACTCCTCCAATGATGTCGCCAAATCTGCATCCAAAAAGCCAATAAAATCCGGATTCTCTTTCAGTCCATGCAGCATCCCTTGGCGAACGGCTTCCGCCTTGCCGACATTGCGCAGTAAACGCAGCGATGCAATTCGATCGAGTCCTTGTGCGCTCATTGCATCAAGCACACTTTGCGTTTCATCGGAACTGCCATCATTCACGAATAGAAATCGCAAATCACAATTCTCCATTCGGAAATCGAGGAATTTCTTTTGTTGCAGTCTCGCCG
>CAMDEL010000098.1 GCA_945896765.1 Singulisphaera sp. GP187 | reverse complement strand
GCAGAATCGCCAGCGATCCAATTGCGAACCTCATACGAATATGTCTGTTGACTCCACAGCAGTCCACTCCACGCTTGTCGCTGAATCTTTCGCAGCTCTGGATCGTCGATGAGAGTTTGCTTCTGCGCATAAAACTCATCTGCCTCAGTTTTTCGTTTCGTCATGATCGCTTCGAAGTCGGCAAACCCGACTTTCGCCGTCGCTGGACTGAGACGAATGCGAACGACCTTCGATTGACCAGGTGCAATTTCAAGAACATATTGAGCGGACATCTTTGTGCCAGACTTGGCTGGATTGACCGTGTTTGCAGCCTTATTCACAACGAGATCATTGATCCCATCTTTGAAGAATTTTCCATTGCGCGGCAATCCATCTATTCGCTTCACATTCGTTTCGTTTTCGCAAAACAGTAACTCGGGCGTGCCTTCGCATTGCAATTTCATTGGCGTCATATCGAGATGCGTGATGTCGATCTGCGAACCGGCAGTGGTTTTCGTTTCTGTCATCACAGGGCGAGCGGCGCTATTCGTCCAAGTCCATGTATTGCGAAAGAGCGCAGTGGGCAGAACATGAATCGTTGCAGGGTCTGGACCTCGATTGAAAACCTCAATGCGCATCAGAATGTCTGATGTGTCTGCTTTTGCATAGTCAACAAAGACATCGAAGTATCGATCATCGTCGAAGATTCCAGTGTCGAGCAATTCGAACTCGCGTTCCAGTTTGCTTCGAGCGGCATTCACACGCACAAGTTCGTCATATGGATAGGCACGCTGCGGATATTTATAAAGCATCCTTTGCCACGATCCGCTTGGAACAGCATCGAGAAACCAATAATTTTCCTTGACATCTTCGCCATGGTTTCCTTGTTCATTCGTCAGGCCGAAGTATCGCTCTTTGAGAATTGGATCCTGTCCATTCCACAGCGCCAACGAAAGACAAAGCAATTGTTTTTGATCGCAGAACCCAGCGATGCCATCCTCTCCCCAGCGATAGGCTCGACTGCGTGCTTCGTCATGGGGGAAATAATTCCACGCGGAGCCATCTGCCGAATAATCTTCTCGCACAGTTCCCCATTGACGGTCTGACAAGAATGGACCGAAGTCTCGCCACTTCGCTCGACCTGCATGCAGATCAGTGATCCGAGACTGTTCGGCGTTCGTTGGTGCGGAAATTTTTTCAGGAGTCATTGCCATGTTTTTGCTCGTGTCGATAGATCAATTATGAATTCAAGGTACTTGCGAGTGTTGAGTTACTGACGCGCATCCATTCCATCAGTTCAAGCCAGGCCGCGACGCTCCAAGCTTGTGCGAAGCATCCCTGCGGTTGGTGTGGTGCGTCGCCGCTAAAAATTTCACTGACGGAACCAAGCCCCGCCTCGCGCAGATGATTAATAAACGGGAAGAGAAAGTCTTGAATTGCTTGTGCATCTTTATAGACGCCAAAGTGAGTTTGAACCATTGGCATAAACAGCCAAGGCCAAACTGTTCCTTGGTGATATGCAGCGTCGCGCGATGCAGGATCGCCGCCATAGTTTCCGCAATACGCCGGATCATCTGGACTGAGCGTGCGAAGTCCCTGTGGTGTCCAGAGTCGAGCCATACACAGATCAATGATTGCTTTGCGTTGCCCCTGTGGCAAGAGACCTTGGTTTACTGCAGATGCGAAGAGTTGATTTGGTCGCAGTAAATTTTCGGATCCATTTGGTCCATCGATCACGTCGAGGCAACATGATCGATCGTGATTCCAGAATGCGCCGAATGAATTTTGGACGCGCGCCGCCGCTTGCTCGTACGCATCCGTTGGTTGCTTCAATACTGCTCCGAGCGTTTTCATTGCCATCAGTGCTTGGAACCAGAATGCGTTGATCTCAATCGGTTTGCCTTGTCGTGGAGTGATGACTCGATCGCCGACCTTTGCATCCATCCAAGTCAACTGAATTCCATTTTCCCCAGCACGCACAAGCCCATCTTTGGGATCGACGCTGATTCCATGCCGAGTTCCCTTTGTATATGCCGCAATAATTGATTGCAGTCCTGGCCACATTTCTTCGAGCCATTTGGCATCTTTTCCCGCAGCAAAAACCTTTTCTGTTGCGATGATCATCAGCAGTGGAGCGTCAACGCTGTTGTATTCCAGTGCATCTCCATCATGATCAGGGAAACGATTTGGCAGCATGCCGCCATCGAGATAATCGCCGTATGTCAAGAGCAATATCTGAGCTTCGGCAATTCTGCGAGTCGCCAGCAAAAGTCCAGCAACAGAGAGCATTGCGTCACGGCTCCAATCAGCGAACCATGGATAGCCTGCGATGATCGAGACTCCGTCCCCACCCTGCGGACCCTTGCGCTTGCGTTTGACAATGAATTGGTCTGCAGCAAGGACCAATTGTTGAAGCGCTGTTTTGTCGTCGGCAACTTGCGCTGTTGCAAAGAGTGATTCAGCACGAGATCGTTCCGCCTGAAGTGCCTCGCCGACTGGACGTTGGTCCTGTGATTTGGTCGATGCTGTGAAGTCCGTTGAAGTTCCTGGATCGAGTACCACTTCAAACTTGGCAGCACTCCAAAGACAATCGATGGCGTCATATCCGCGATCGCGTTCTTGCGTGAGAAGAAAATCCTTCCACCATTCACCGGTCGGCGTTGGCACCGACTTGTCGCACTGCACGAAAAGTTCAGAGCCCTCGCCCGCATTTGCATGTGGCCAACTCAGTCTGATTCCACGCGGTGCGCGTTCAAGGACTGGCGTTGCCGCATCAAGTCTGCCAATTTGATGATGACTTCGATTGTCGACAAGCACTTCGAATTGCAGTTGGATTGGGCTTGATGCCTGCACGAGCGTCCAATGTTGGCACACTGTGTTTTCGCCATGAATCATGAAGATTCTGCGTTCCAAGAGTGCATCAGAAAACGACCAACGCCAAACGGGAATCTGATTCTCAAAATGAAATCTCTGAAGCCGAATGTGTCCCTGCGGCGAGATAGATCCATCTTTCCATTGATTTGAACCGAGCGGATAATGAACGCCGCGATACGTGGCGGTTGGCGAAGTTTCTCCAAGGAGAAAGGTACGAACGGCGGGGGGCGTCGTTGCTGCGATGAGCGTCGCGTGATATTTCCGCGTGCGTACACCTCCGACTGTCCCGGATGCATAGCCGCCAATTCCATTCGTGACGAGCCACTCACGACGAAATGCTTCGTCTCCGTTGCAGACGATTCGACCGAAGTCGACGAAGCGAATTTTAGCTGGATGAATGTTCATATTTTACTCCGCTTGCACGCCATCACGCTCGCGTCGACGCCGCTTCAATTCGGCATCGACGAAGGCACTCAAGTGTCCGTTGAGAACATTTTGAGGATTTGGCTCTTCATAGTTCGTACGGTGATCCTTCACTCGGTTGTCATAAAAAACATAGGAACGAATCTGTGTTCCCCATCCGCGCTCGACTTTGCCGCCCTTGGCTTCGGAAATTTCCGCGTCGCGTTTTTCTTGAGCAATCTGCTCCAACTTCGACATCAACACAGCAAGCGCTTGCTTTCGATTCTGTGATTGATCTCGAAAGGTGTTGGCAACGACCTGAATTCCAGTGGGAATATGCACAACTCGAATCGCAGATGCAACCTTATTGACATTCTGCCCGCCAGGTCCGCTCGCCCGAACGAACGCAACAATTTCCAAGTCGCGATCGGGAATTTCGATTTCTGATTCGTCAAATTCTGGAGTGACATCGACCGTTGCAAAGGAAGTCTGTCGCTTGCCTTCTGCGTTGAAGGGCGACACGCGTGCAAGTCGGTGTGATCCTGATTCGCACGATGAATAGCCGAATGCGAATGGACCGCGAATCGCATACGAGACTTCTGCGATGCCAGTTTCGGTTCCGTGCGTGCGACTCATTTCTTCAACTTTGAATCCCATCGATTCCCAGTAATACAAATACATACGCTCAAGCATCTGTGCCCAATCATTTGCTTCAGTTCCGCCGACACCTGCTTGAATCGCAAAGAAGCAGTGTCGATGATCGTGACGCTCAGACAAGAGACTTTGCAACTCCACGCGCTGCATTCGCGCCATCAGTGCATGCAGGCTGGTATCCACTTCGATAAGCATTTCTCGATCGTTGGCCTCGCGTGCAAGTTCGAGTCCGACCGTTGCATCTTCGTGACCCTTGACGAGTTCTTCGAGTGGATCGAGCATCGCTCGAATGACCTTCAGATCAGAGATGGCTTTCTGTGCTCGTTTCTGATCGTTCCAGAAGTCGCCCTCACCCATGAGAGCTTCAAGTCGTGCGCGTTGTGAGACCTTGTCTGGGTAGTTAAAGAGAGTCGCGGATGGCTAAAATCCGCGCCTGAAGATCGTCGAGAACTGGCTGATGGGTTTCGAAATACATGTCGAGACTGTACCCCGACGAATGATCTTGCGCTCTCTTGATTATCATCGCACGATGCAGAATGCAGAGCCATCATCTTCAGAATTGATCGCAGCGCGTCGTGTCAAGCTTGAGCGACTCAAATCCGAACTCGGCGTAGAACCTTTTGGAAATCGTTTGGATGGAAATGTCACTCTTTCTGCCGCACGCGCGCAATTCGATGCTTCGGCGCACGCTGCCTATGACGCTGCAAGCGCTGTCTTGAAGGAAAATCCAGATGCAGTCGTTGCGGACAACCGCGCAGTGGTCATTGTTGCTGGCCGAATTGTTCAGCACCGCGATATGGGCAAAATCATTTTTATAGGTTTGCGCGATGCTTCCGGCGATTTGCAGATCAGCGTTTCCAAGTCTGCGATGTCCGCCATTGACTTCGAGGTCGCCAAAGCACTGGATTATGGCGACATTATTTCCGCCGAGGGCCGGATCGGACAGACGAAGAAAGGCGAGATTTGTGTTTGGGCAAAGCAGTTGTCGATTCAGTCGAAGAATCTCGAACCGCCGCCATCGAAGTGGCATGGTTTGGAAGATACGGAATTGCGATATCGCCGGCGGTATGTGGATATGTTCGCAAATCCGCAAACCATCAAAACATTTCAGGCTCGTTCGCACATTGTCAGCGCGATCCGACATTTCATGGAAACCCGTGGATTCCTAGAGGTCGAGACTCCGATGATGCATCCTGTGGCTGGCGGTGCTGCAGCGAGACCTTTTGTGACAACGCATAATGCTCTTGGAATGCCGCTCTTTATGCGAATTGCGCCCGAGTTGTATCTGAAGCGATTGCTTGTCGGCGGACTTCCAAAGGTCTTCGAGATCAATCGAAATTTTCGCAATGAGGGAGTCGACCGAAGTCACAATCCAGAATTCACAGCTCTTGAAGCGTACGAAGCATTTGGCGATTATGGCACGATGCTCGAACTGATTGAGTCGCTCATTCATCATTGTGCAACCGAATCGCTTGCGAAGGGTTGGTGCGCGCGGGCGGAAGAAGGGCCGATTTTGCCTTGGGGCGAAATGCGTATTGATTATCAGCGACCGTTCGTGCAGGTGCGATATGGCGATCTCTTCGAACGCGCCATGGGATTTGCGATGACCGATCAAGCGAAGGTTCGTGCAGCTGCAGTTGCCGCGCATCTCGCACATGCGGCGACGCGAGATCACTGGCTTTTGGTGAACGATTTGTTCGAGCGCAAAGCAGAGGCATTGATCGATCCATGTCGTCCAACATTTGTGATGGACTATCCAAGTGCCATCAGTCCACTGACTCGTCCGAGCCGAAAAAACCCTGAAATTGCCGAGAGATGGGATATTTTTATTGGTGGCATGGAAGTCGGGCCTGCGTATACCGAACTGAACGATCCTGATATTCAACTTGCGAAGTTCACAGATCAGATGCAAGGCGTCGAAGAAGAAGATGCGGTCATGCGCACGCTTGATGAAGATTTCATCACAGCGCTTCGGACTGGTATGCCGCCAGCTGGCGGAGTGGGGCTGGGCATTGATCGCATTGTGATGCTGATGACCGACAGTCCATCGATTCGGGATGTGATTCTTTTTCCTTTGATGCGCCCCGAGGGTTCTGCAGATGCCGCGACTTGAGCGATGGATTGCAATCATGATCGCGCTCTGCGCGGTTGTGGTTTCTTCGATTGCATTTGCAGAAGATGGAAAAACGCAAACAGTTCAGACGCAAAAAACTGGCCAAGTTTC
>CAMDEL010000097.1 GCA_945896765.1 Singulisphaera sp. GP187 | reverse complement strand
GCTTCGCTCATTTGCACTGGCAAACCAATCGTTCGGACAATGAATGCTCGGGTGATTCTCTTGCAAGTTGGCGCAGGTGGCGGAAGCATGCGCTTAGCGTTACTCGTTGATCGAGTCGGAAGTCTTCTGACGATCGACTTTGAAGCTTCCGGAACGCATCCAGGAATTCTTGGAGCAGGCCGAGGCGCCCTCACATGCATCGCAGCTGATGCCAAGGGAGATATCTATTTATTAGATCCGAGCAAAATTGTTGACGAGGAGAATCGAAAGCTCTTTCGTGATGCGATAGGTTCGGCGTGAGTTCTTCCCAAACACAGCGAGATATTTTATGGCTGGCACGATTCTTGACCGAACGTGCGAGTCTTGCGCCTGGGTTACTAGATGGTCCTGCTTTTGCAAGTGCTGTTCGAGGGCGAATGAGCCAACTGTCGATGACGGATATTGTGAAATACGCAGCGGTGGTCGAGCAGAATGAATACGAAATGCAATGCTTGGCAAGCGAAGTTGCAGTGCCAGAAACATGGTTCTTTCGATATCCAGCAAGCTTCGAATTTCTGCGCGCGCAACTTGCCAATCGAAAAAATCAACAGCAAGAAAAACTCGTTTGTGCCAGTCTGGGATGCGCAACAGGAGTCGAGGCGTGGTGCATTGCGTCATGCGCCCTGTCCGTCGGGTGGTCGAAAGAAAACGTGATCGTTCATGCGATTGACCGAAGTCCACTTGCTATTACATCTGCACGCGAGGGTCGAATTCCAGGCGGAAGCTTGCGAAGCACTTTGCCAGAATGGGCTGCGCCGTGGATTCGCGCCGAGAGTTCTTCAGTCATACTTTCGCGAGAAGTTCTTGAATGTGTGCGATTTCAACAAGAGGACCTTTTGCTTGCCAAAGACCTTTTCTCGCAGCCAATCGATGCTCTCTTTTGCCGCAATGTAATGATTTACCTCGATCCCGCAGCACGGATTCTGTTGCGCGATCGAATTGTCAATTGGACTGCGAATGACGGAATTATTTTTCTTGGGCATGCAGATGGACTTGAAAAAGGAGCAGTGCTTGAAAGTGCAGGACCGACATCAGCATTCGCATGGCGAAGGCGTGTGGCAACGATCGCAACCGATACGAAGGGAAAAACTCGGCCAAGAATTATGCGGCCAAATGCAATTGCGCCAATCGTTCCAAAGAGTGCGCCGATCGTGCCGAAGAGTGCGACCACTTCGAGATCCAATCCAGTCGAGCCCAAACCTCTTTCGATAGCAACAACCTTGCAACGCGTTCAACCCATGCTTGCTGCTCGAGAATTCAGCCACGCACAACGGTTGGTCGAGGATGCCCTCAAAGTAACTCCTGCGAGCATTGAATTGCTGGAATTGCTCGCGGGAATCTTCTGCTCGAAAAATGAATTGCAACGCGCAAGCCAAACATATGCACGAGTCGTATACCTTGAACCACATCATGGCCCTGCCCTGCTTGCACTCGCCGAATTATCAGATGCCCTTGGACGGAGCGATGAAGCAAACCGCTTTCGAGCAAAGATGAAACGCTTGGAAAATTTGTGAAGAGATTTCAATCATGAGCACCTCAGATTCTCCAACTGCACCAGACGATCGCCCAGCGATGTCGCGACTGCTTGATCGACCGAATCGTCCTGCGACGATTGCTGAGTCAACAAAGGCCAGTGCGGAATCGCGTGTTCTGCGCCGTGAACCCCAGTTCAACTTGTTGGTCTTTCGATGTGGCGCAGAGTGGTTCGCAATCCCAGCCGAGTACGTTGTTCATGTTTCCAAGGTGACCAACGTGCACACGCTTCCGCATCGAACGAACAATTCATTCCGAGGATTGACGGCGCTTTCTGGAGCTGTGATTCCAGTGTTTGATTTTATTGGATTGCTAGGCGTACCACCCGCAGCTGAAAACATTCTTCGTAAGCCGCGCATGTTGACTGTGGGAACCGCTCAAGAATCGTGGGCATTTGAAGCAGACGATGTCCCAGGCGTGTACGCAATGCCACGCAATGCGGTCAAGCCGCTTCCACTGACAGTTGAACAATCACCTCGTCGAATTTCCAGCGGATTGCTCTCGACAGTGCAAGGATCGACCTCGTTGGTCGATCCGGAACGGCTTATCAACGAATTTCGGAATGCGATTGGTTAATTGATGGAACTCTCCTGATGGACTTAGGCGGCTTTTCAATGT
The DNA here is from genome assembly GCA_945896765.1 of Singulisphaera sp. GP187. Classification (GTDB taxonomy): domain Bacteria; phylum Planctomycetota; class Phycisphaerae; order Phycisphaerales; family SM1A02; genus F1-60-MAGs104. The sequence continues at coordinate 3,984 of CAMDEL010000097.1, read as the reverse complement.
TCGATCTCTTTCAGACAGAAGTGCAGCAGCACTGCGCCTGTCTGGCGGATGGATTGATTGCACTCGAACAGAATGCAAGCGATCCAAAGATGGTTGAGCCACTCATGCGTGCAGCGCATTCGGTGAAAGGTGCTGCGCGCATCATCAATCTCGATGGTGCGATTGGATTAGCGCATTCAATGGAAGAATGTCTTGTGCGCATCCAAAAGGGGACAGAAATACCGACGGCTTCTCGTATTGATGAATTGCTTCGTGGGAGCGACATTCTGCGATCACTCGCAGATCACAAGAGCGAAGATGAAGCGCGAGCGTGGCTTGAACAGGAGGCAGGCCCCATCAGCGCGCTTGCTGAAGGGCTGAATCTGCCGCCGAAAGCTGGAGTTTCTGCGGTTGTTGTTGTTGCGCCTGCGGCAACGCCTGCGCCTGCTGCAATACCTGCTGCGCCTGCCGCAACACCCGCGCCTACTGCGACAACTCCTGTTGCGCCTGCGGTCGTGAAAGTTGCAAATCCCCCTGCGGCAGCATCAAGCACAGCATCGCCACCAAGCGCAGCATCAGATGCCGCCGTGCTTGTTTCATCTTCAAGTCTCGAGCGACTCCTTCAACTTTCGGGCGAAGCACTCGTCGAAGCTCGCCGCCTCGAATCAATTCGCCGAACTCTCACGCGGGCAAAAACTGCACAGCGACAACTCTCTGCTGCCCTCGATTCTTTACAAGTGACGGGTCGACATGCAGGCGATGCGATGACAGCAGTTGCAACAAGTCGCGATGCACTTGATGAAGCGCTTCATCAAGTCGAAGATCATCTGCGCCGAGGTGAAGAACTCGCAAGCGCTCTGCATAACGAAGCAGTCTCAAGCCGCATGCGTCCATTTGGAGATGCGTGTGGAGGCTTGGCTCGATCCGTTCGGGATGTTGCACGAACACTCGGGAAAGAAGTCCGCTTGATCATTGCTGGCGAACAAGTTCCCGTGGACCGCGAGATACTTCGACAACTCGAAGCGCCTCTTGGACATCTTGTGCGCAACGCAATTGATCACGGCATCGAAAGTCCAGACGAGCGTGTCGCTGCCGGGAAAACGCGGCAAGCATCTTTGCGTGTCGAGGCTCGACATCACGCTGGAAGTTTGATCGTGGAAGTGCGTGAAGACGGCCGCGGAATTGACCGAACAAATCTCCGCGCAAGGATCGTCTCGAAGAAACTTTCTGAAGCTTCGATTGTTGAAACCCTCGGCGATGCAGAACTCTTTGACTTTCTTTTCCTTCCAGGATTCTCCACCGCTGCTGCCGTTACAGATATTTCTGGACGTGGAGTGGGACTGGATGTCGTGCAATCGATGGCGCACTCCGTGGGTGGATCGATCGAAGTTCGTTCGAGCCCCGCAGGAACATCCTTCGCAATGCGGCTGCCTGTGACGCTTTCGGTTGTACGCGCCGCGGTTATTTCAATCGCTGGCGAGACGTATGCATTGGCGCTTGCACGACTGGAACGAATTGATCGCATCGCGCGAAGCGAACTCAAAACAGTTGAAGGCCGGTTGACGACTGTCATTCGCGGAGAAATAGTGGGACTGGTTCATGCGACTGAAATTCTTCAATTGAAAGCGAGCACGCAAAGCGAAAGCGCAGATGAACTGGCCATCGTCAGCGTCCTCGCCGGATCGCGCACCGTTGGATTCGTCGTCGATTCTTTCCTTGGAGAAGAAGATCTTGTTGTGCGCAGAATGGACGCTCGCCTTGGAGATGTTGCCCATGTCGACGCTGCAAGCATTCGAGAGAATGGCGACCTCCTGCTGATTCTTGATGCAGACGATCTCGTGCAGTCCGCCCTTCAATTGCTCGAGCAAGGAAAATTGCGAGGAGATGAAGGGCGATCAGCGATCAGCAAACGGAAACAACGGCGCGTCTTGGTCGTCGAAGATTCCATCACGGTGCGCGAAGTCGAACGACAGATGTTGTTGCGCGCCGGGTATGCCGTCGACACTGCGGTGGATGGAATGGATGGATGGAACGCAGTACAAAAAGTGAAGTATGACCTAGTCGTGAGCGACGTTGATATGCCACGAATGAACGGCATCGAATTCGTGCGCAAAATGCGCGCAGACCGCAGATATGAAACGCTGCCAGTGGTGATTGTCAGTTATAAAGATCGTGAAGAAGATCGAATTGCTGGACTTGAAGCTGGAGCATCTGCGTATCTGACCAAGGGATCTTTTCAAGACCAATCGTTTCTGCAAACCATCGCTGATCTCATCGGGGCCGCGGTCTGATGCGATTTGCAATCGTAAATGACCTTCGAATAGCGCAGGAAATTCTCCGCCACGCAGTCGCCCAGATTCCAGGCGCATCGGTTGCTTGGGTGGCAATCGACGGACGAGATGCGATTCAAAAATGCAAAGCAGATAAGCCCGATCTGATCCTGATGGATATGGTGATGCCCGTGATGGACGGCGCCGTTGCGACGCGTGCGATCATGAAAGAATGTCCATGTCCGATTCTTGTGGTCACGAGCAGTATCGAAGGAAATCTTGCGCTCGTCTATGAAGCACTGAGTGCGGGAGCGATTGATGCGGTCCATACGCCAACGATGGGGCCCAACGGAAGCATTCTGGGAGTCGATGCACTTGCTCGCAAAGCGCGTGTGGCACTTGCTGCCACGGCGGTTCAAATCAGTCGGACGATACTGCAAACTATTGCGGCGAAACTGCCAGCAATCACTTCACAAAAATATGGGACATCAAATGTTCCTCTCGTTGTTATTGGATCGTCGACTGGCGGACCTAATGCGCTCTCTGTGGTTCTGCGTGGATTGACTGTTGTGCCTTCGTGTTGCACCGTCATTGTGCAACATATCGATGTCGCATATGCGCCTGGTCTTACGCACTGGCTCACTGGTGAAATCAAACGACCTGTCAAAGTTGCGACGGAAGGTGATTCACCCAGCGCTGGGTCGATCTTCGTCGCTTCATCGGCAGATCATCTTGTGCTTCGAGACGGGCTCTTGCGATATGTCGTCGAACCTGCCGAGCAGATATTTAGACCCAGCGTCGATGTCTTCTTCGCAAGCGTCGTGCAGGAACGAGTTCGACCAAGTGTTGCCATTCTTTTGACTGGTATGGGCCGAGATGGTGCACACGGAATGCGCTCGCTCCGCGATGCAGGCTGGCACACAATTGCACAAGATCAAGCAACGAGCGTGGTCTGGGGAATGCCAGGTTCTGCTGTGGAAATGGGTGGTGTGGTGGAGATTCTTCCACTCGATCAAATTGGCGCTGCAGCGAGTCGTTGGGTCCAATCGCGCGTTGCATAATTCTGCCAACACCGACGATTCCCCGTAACCTGCCCGACTATGTCAGAATCATCCCAGTCTTCACTCAGTCTTTCAAATACTCGTGTCGTTGTGTTGCTTGTTGATGATCAAGCAATGATCGGCGAAGTTGTTCGACGCATGTGCGCAAGTCATGCTGATATTGAGTATCACTTTTGCTCCGATCCTATGAAAGCCGTGGAAATGGCGACGAAGTTGGAGCCCACAGTTATTCTGCAGGACTTGGTCATGCCTGGAATTGATGGGCTGGATCTCGTTCTGCAATATCGACAGAACGAAGCGACAAAACTTGTTCCACTTATTGTGTTGTCATCGAAGGAAGAACCTGCAACGAAGGCTGAAGCGTTTGCACGCGGCGCGAATGATTACATGGTCAAACTTCCAGATCAACTGGAAATACTTGCGCGCCTGCGATATCACTCTCGCGGATATCGCGCACTACTCGAGCGCAACGAGGCATTTCGCCAACTCAAAAATGAACTCGATCAAGCTGGAGATTATGTGCAGTCGTTGTTGCCGCCAACAATCTCTGCGCCCGACTTACATATTCGTGGCTCATTCATCCCCAGTGCCCAACTTGGCGGCGATTTCTTTGGATGGCGAGAATTATCAGATGGAAATCTTGCCGTCTTTCTGATCGATGTTTGCGGACATGG
>CAMDEL010000096.1 GCA_945896765.1 Singulisphaera sp. GP187 | reverse complement strand
AGTGCTTCAGGCGGCGCGACTGGCAAGCCCGCGACCCCTCCCTCTCCCCCCGCAAAGAAATAATCCCGCGTCCATTTCTTGAAGGCGTACTCTCTCCTGCGATGCGCTGGATCGTCGCCTTTTTCTTGATCATCGCGACCATCGTGCTGGCTCGCGCGCTGCTGACTTTCGATCCCTCTCGCCTTCCGGCAGAAATCAAATTCGCAAGCAGTGATGTTTTCACTCTCGATCCTCAGCGGATGAGTTACATGCAGGATTTGCGTATCTCGCGATCGCTCTTCGATGGACTCTGCTCTCACGATTCTCAAACTGGCCTTCCGACTCCAGCGGTTGCGACAAGCTGGGAAACTTCGCCTGATGCAAAGACATGGACATTTCACTTGCGCCCCGATGCGCGATGGACCAACGGCGACCCCGTGACCAGTATGGATTTTCGGAATGCGTGGAGGCGGCTGCTGCTGCCCGATACCGCTGCAGATTATTCCGAACTACTTTTTCCAGTGCGCGGCGCACCCGAATTTTTCGCGTGGCGAACAAATGCTTTGGCGCAGTATGCCGCAGGGAAGAATCATGATGCGCAAAGTGCAAAGGAGCTTTGGGACTCCACGCTGGCGGCTTTCAATCAGATGGTTGGGATACGAACTCCCGACCCGCACACGCTTGTCGTTGAACTGCAAAGTCCAGTTCCTTATTGGCTTGATCTCTGCGCATTTCAAACTCTTGCGCCGATCAATCAAGCATCGCTCGATCGGTTTACGAAGATTGATCCAATCAGTGGATTTCTGAAATCTGATCCAGGCTGGACGAAGCCCGGCGTGTTGATCACAAACGGTCCGATGAAACTTGTTGATTGGAAATATAAACGCTCAATGCGCTTGGAACCCAATGAGTTGTACATCGGACCAAACACACCACTTGCCAAGAGCGTCGAAGTTGTTCCCATCGAAGACGCGAACACCGCGGTGTTGGCTTATGAATCCGGAAGTGTCGATTGGATCAGCGATTTGACTGCGGAGTTTCGTGCGGATCTCGCGGAGTCTTCGCGCAAATGGTTGGATCGTCACCGAGAAGAATATGATTTGCGAATTGATGCTGGTGCAAGCGTAGACGAGGCGCTTGCGGCATTGCCTGCGCCAGATCTGGCAATGGGCGAACGACGAGATGTGCATGTATTGAGCGCATTCGGTACCGACTTTTGGAGTTTCAATTGTCGTCCCCTGCTTTCGAATGGCCAGCCGAATCCGTTTGCAAATGCACGCGTTCGACGAGCGTTTGCACTCGCTGTCGATAAAGTTCGGTTGACGACTTCTGTGACTCGCTTGAACGAGCGCGTCGCAACAACGATTGTCCCGCGAGGATCGATCGATGGATATGTTTCGCCAACGGGATTGCCATTCGATGTTTCACGCGCACGCGAAGAGATGGCTTCGGCTGGTTGGATTGACCGCACAGGCGATGGCATCGTCGAAAACGCAGCAGGCGAACCGTTTCCAACTGTCGACATGCTGTATATGACTGGGAATCCGCGTGTGAAAAATATCGCGATTGCGCTCGCAGCGATGTGGCGCGATGCGCTCGGTGTGCAGTGCGAACTGCGTGGCAAAGATGGGAAATTTGCGAAGGAAGATCTTCGGCGCGGCAATTTTATGATCGCACGCGGTGGTTGGTATGGAGATTACGCAGACCCTACGACATTCTTGGATTTAGCAAAGACTGGTAATGGAAATAATGATCGTGCATTTTCCAACGCGCGCTTTGACGCACTTCTCGAGCAAGCTGCCGCAGAACTCGATGCTGGGAAACGAATGGAAATTCTGAGCGAGGCAGAGCGATTGTTGGTCGAGGAAGAATTGCCAATGCTTCCGCTGTGTCAATATGTAACGCTCTATATGTATGACCCCGCCAAGATGCGTGGAATCAGTCGCAGTCCACGACTCGATCAAAGATTGTCGCGCCTTCACCGCGTGGATGAGCAGAGTGCGAGTCCATCGCCATGATGGGCTTTATCATTCGCAGATTGTTGCAATTGCCAATCGTTCTTTTGACGGTCGTGGCCCTGACATTCTCCTTGGTTTGGCTGATCCCTGGAAATCCCATGTTGCAGGAAGGTCGACAACCTCCGCAAGAAATTGTCGACGCCATGAATCGGCAATATCAACTTGATAGCCCCGTCACATTTTTCGGCGGCTATGTGGCGCGTGTCACTGGCATTGGTTGGGTGATGGGATGGAATGATGCTCCATTTGATCTCGGTCCAAGCATGCGCAATCCAGATTGGACCGTGAATGAAATCATCGGCGCTGGATTTCCAATTTCTGCAACGATTGGCTTAGGAGCAATCGCAATTGCATTAATCATCGGGACAATCGCTGGACTCGTTGGTGGATTGAGACCAGGATCGTGGCTGGATGCAGGAACGCAATTGATCGCTCTCATCGGAATCAGCGTGCCATCATTTGTGACTGGATCATTTTTGATTGTGTTGTTCGCTGCTAAATTTCGGATTTTTCCAATTGCAGGATGGGGAACTCCCGCGCACGCATTCTTGCCGATGCTGACTCTCTCGCTGCCATTTGCGGCATACATCGCGCGACTACTTCGATTTGGTCTTGTCGAACAGATGACCACAGATCACTTGCGCACGGCTCGTGCGAAGGGGCTTTCTCGCAGACAAGCCGCTTGGCGTCACGCGCTGAAGAATGCATTTCTTCCAGTACTTTCGTTTCTTGGTCCCGCCACTGCGGTTGCGATGACGGGTTCATTTGTCGTTGAAAAAGTGTTCGCAGTTCCAGGGCTCGGCCGCCATTTCGTCGATGCGGTCTTGGGCAAAGACATCACGCTTGTGATGGGAGTTGTGCTGGTCTATGCAGTCTTATTGATTGTTCTCAATCTTGTGGTCGACGTCTTGTATGCGTGGATCGATCCGCGCATCGATCTTGCCAACGCAGGATCACGGTAGACTTTTGTTTCATGCGGCATAACGCCCACATTTTATTATTGACGATCACGATGCTGATCGTGCTTGCGATGAGCGGCTGTATGGGCGCGCTGTCCAACGAAGGCCCCGACCAATTGACGATCACTCCTGCGCAATACCGCGATGCATTCGACGCCGCCGCTCAAACAGCTCGTGAAATGGGATACAAGGTCGTGGTCGTTGATCGATCAAATGGAATCATCGAGACCGAGCCGCGCCATGCGGGTGGTGCTCTCGAACCTTGGCGATTTGATAATGATGGATTTGAAGAGGCGACTGCAAATACAATTGCAAGTCGTCGAAGACGGATTCGATTTGAATTCGTTCCGGTTGGTGCGCACCTCGATGCAGTTCAGGCAGATCCTGTTCTGCATGGTCCCGCGATTCCCGGCAGCACTCGAGCGCAAGACCGATTCGACGTGCAAACATGCACTGGACCAATTGATATGGATGTGTGGGTCTATATAGAGAGGTCGTTCACCGAAGGAATCAAGCCGTCGACCTATTCGGGAAGTTTGGCGTCGAACTGGACGAATAAACTTGATGTGAAGCCTGTGGATGCAAAGGACGAATCGACGCGGGATAGCACGAAATGGACGCCTATTGGGCGCGATCTGGCTTATGAGCGAACGATTGTCCAGCGGATTGAAGAAAGCCTGAACACGCCGAAGTAGGTTGAGACTGCAGTGGTTGCAGTGAAGGTCCTATAACAAAATTAAGCCTCTAATTTTCTGATTCTTTTGACATTTCACGCCTAGAACGCACCTTGAATACGAATGGACATATGTGGCGCCAAGGCGATCACTTATTTCTTAGGGTTTTCGTGTGAGATGGCTGGCTTGAATTCAACGTTTCAAAATGAACATAAAAATGAAATCAAAAATGAAAACTCGACGACATGCCAAATTTGCATTGATCGCAACACTCGCACTGAGCGGAGTCACATTTCTATCTACATCAGTTCTCGCGCTGCCTGGTGGAGGCGGACAAGTGCAAGTTCCGACAAACGCAAATGATTTCTTTGCTCCTGGAACCCAACCCAACCCGGATTCGACAGCATTCGAACCAGTTCAAGCTTCCAACAATTGTTCCTATTGTCACGGGAACTATAATAATGTTGTTGCTCCATTCGACACTTGGGTTGTGAGCATGATGGGTCAGTCAGCACGCGATCCTGTTTGGCACGCAGCTTTGGCGATCGCAAATCAGGACGCAAATCTTTCTGGAGAACTGTGCATTCGCTGTCATGCACCGGGCGCCTGGCTTGCGGGACATAGCTCGACCGGAGATCTCTCTCAGTTCAGCCAAGACGATTTCGATGGAATCAACTGTCATTTTTGTCACCGTGTTGTGAACCCAACTTTGGGCTCAGGCAGCGCAATTGGATATACACAAAAGGGTCAAGACCCAACCCCTGATCCAGAAGTGATCGACCCACTCTTCGCGGCAGGTTTGCTTCCATCACCGAATCTTGGCAATGGCTCACTCGTCATTGATCCGAAAGATGTTCGCCGTGGACCATTCGATGATGTTCCGCAGAATTTTCATGGCGGTCCTGAGTTAATTTATTCCCCCTATCACTCGAACGGTTCGCTTTGTGGGACGTGTCATGATGTCAGCAATCCCGTATTCAGCAAACTTCCCAACGGGCAACTGGCGCTGAATGCGTTGGGAGCGTCTCACCCCACAATGGATAAGAGTGACATGTTTCCAGAACAGCGAACATATTCCGAGTGGCTCAACAGCACATTTGCAACAACTGGAGTGTATTTTGCTGACGGGCGCTTCGGTGGAAATCACCCAACTGGCGTGATGAAGAGTTGCCAAGATTGTCACATGCCAGATCAACAAGGTGGCGGCTGTGTTTTTTATGAAGGTGATCCAACCACCGAGAGACCAAATGTTCCGCAGCATTCATTTGCTGGATCAAACACTTGGGTCTTGCGTGGAGTTGCCACACAGATGGGTGATGATGCAGAATATTTTGGGCTTACTCCAGAACGCGTTGACAATGCGATTGCACGCAATGTGCAAATGCTGCGTGACTCATCGGACATGGAATTGACGCAAGTTGCGGGCCAACTGCGGGTCAAGATCACCAACCAATCTGGGCACAAACTTCCGACTGGATATGCAGAAGGCCGACGCTCGTGGCTGAATGTGAAGTTCTACAACGAGAGCGGAACGCTTCTCGAACAACGAGGAGCGTATGACCTTGCGACTGCAACGTTGGATGAAAGTAATACGAAGGTCTATCAAGCAAAGCATGTGATCGATCAGGCAATTGCGACTGCAACCCATCTGCCAGTGGGACAGTCGATGCATTTGGCTCTTTCAAATGTTGTGGAGATTGACAATCGAATTCCGCCACGTGGTTTCACCAACGCCGCGTTCGATGCCGCTGGCGCAAGCGTTGTTGGATATTCCTATGCGGACGGTCAATACTGGGATAACACGGATTATGCGATTCCCGCCGGTGCAAAGACTGCGGCTGTGAACTTTTACTATCAAACTTCCAGCCGAGAATACATGGAATTTCTGCGAGATACGGCGAATGATGGATCGGGCTTAACGGCTTACAACCTTTGGGTGCTGCACGGAAAAAGCGCGCCAGTTGCGATGGATTCCAGCCAGATCACTCTCGTCCCATCGAACCCCGCTGATCTCAATGGAGATCAATTGGTCAACGGCGCAGACCTCACCATTCTCTTAAGCAATTGGGGTGGAAGCGGCGGCGGCGACATCAATGGAGATGGCATCGTCGGCGGACCAGACCTTGCCTCGTTGCTGGCTGCATGGGGTTCTTGATACGCCGCGGGACGCATGCATGGACTCAAATATGGTTCGTGCAGATTTTGGCGGCGGAATGATTTGCCCATGGGCTCAAACAAATTCAGAATGGTTTATGTGAACGCCACGGGACGCATGCATTGACTCAAATATAGTTCGTGCAGATTTTGGCAGCGGACTGATTTGCCCCCGGGCTCAAACAAAGTCAGAATGGTTTATGTGAACGCCGCGGGACGCATATCCTGGCGCTCAAACATGCTGCGCCTCGCCTACGCAGACTCCGGCTCGGCTTGCAAACTCGCGCAGGACATGGTCCCGACGGCGCACACGCAAATCGATGTGCGTGCCCAGCCGTTGAAAAATTCTGCCGGGCGAGTTCCGCAGGCGGCCGACGGAATTTGTAATCAAACGTCGAAACCCGGGTC
>CAMDEL010000095.1 GCA_945896765.1 Singulisphaera sp. GP187 | reverse complement strand
CAGTCAAATTCAAAAACAGGTAATCAATAATGTCAAAATACACAATCGCATGGATGCCAGGAGATGGAGTCGGAAACGATGTGATGGAGGGGACACGCATTGTCCTTGATCAACTGAAACTCGACGCCGAATATGTCCACTGTGATATCGGTTGGGAGTTCTGGTGCAAAGAAGGCAACGCCCTTCCCGACCGCACCGTCGCGGCGCTCAAAGGAACAACCTGCGGACTCTTCGGCGCTATCACCAGCAAGCCACAGGACGAAGCGAAAGAAGAACTCATCCCATCGTTGAAGAACACGGGACTCGTCTACTTCTCTCCAATCGTCAAATTGCGACAGATGTTCAACCTGCATACCAACATGAGGCCGTGCAAGAGTTATGTCGGCAACCCGCTCAACTACCGAGGCAACTCGATCACGAATCCAAGTGGTGCCGATGTTCCGATCGACCAAGTTGTCTTCCGCGAAAATACCGAAGGCATGTACGGCGGCGTCGAATTCTTCCCATTGCCCGAAGATGTCTACAACGCTCTTTGCGCAAATCCAAAGATGAAACCATGGAAGGCGAAGGGCTTTGAAAACATTGCTCTTTCGACTCGCATTGTCAGCAAGCAAGGATGCACCAGCATCTGCAAGCAGGCCTTTGAATTCGCCCATAAAAATGGCCGAAAGCGCGTCACACTGATCGAGAAGCCAAACGTACTTCGTGAGACAGGCGGTCTGATGACACGCTGCTTCCGCGAAGTCGCCAAGAGCTATCCGCACATCTGGGCTGATGAAGCGAACATCGATGCGATCTGCATGTGGATGTTTAAAAATCCGCAGGATTATTCAGTCATCGTCGCAGAAAATATGTTCGGCGATATTGTCAGCGACTTGTGCGCTGGACTGATCGGTGGACTCGGCTTTGCACCAAGTGCGAACATGGGCGACACCTATGCGGTCTTCGAACCAACGCACGGCAGCGCGCCGAAGTATGCCGGACAATACAAGGTCAATCCGATTGCCATGATCTTGACTGCGAAGATGATGCTCGATTGGCTCGGCGAGAAAGACATGGCGACTCGACTTGAAGCAGCTGTTGCGCGCGTGATTACCGAAGGAAAGGTTCGCACGTACGACATGGGCGGCAAGGCAAGCACACTCGATGTCTCGCGAGCGATCGCGGACTATGCATCCCAAGGCGTTCGCCAAGCTGTCTGAACCTCCACATTTCCCAAAGCAATACATATGTCACATAATCCAACAGACTCAAAGTCCACCGAATCGAAGCGTCTTCTTTCTATGGTCATCGCGGAGTGGGCGTGCGCTCTGAAGTATGAGCACCTCTCCCCCGCTGCGATTCAATCTGCGAAACTCTTTTGGTTCGACTCGATCGGATGCGCGATCGGCGGAAGTCAGCAAGATGACGCGAAGATTTTGCTGAAGCACTACCGCGAAATGGGTGGCGGAAATGGCAAAGCAACCTCATTTGTCAGCGGTTTCAAGACGAATCCCGTGGATGCGGCCTTCCTCAACGGACACATGATCCGGGCGATGGATTACAACGACATCTATTGGAAGTCCGACCCCTGCCATCCAAGTGATCTCATCGCTGCGCCACTTGCACTGTGCGAGGCATACGGACTCGGCGGGCGAGAACTTATTCTCGCGACGGTCATCGCATACGAAATCGAAATGCGACTTTGTGAATTTGGATTGCCAGGCATTCGCGAATACGGTTGGCATCACGCAACGCTCAGCGCGTTTGCAGCGCCGATCGCCGCGGGTCGTGTGCTCAATCTCAATCCAGCGCAGATGGTCGCAGCGATGGGCATCAGTGCATCGCGAACTTTCTGCCCTGGTGCGGTGACTGCTGGAAAACTGACCAACATGAAGAACACCGTTGATCCGTGGGCGGGTCGCATGGGCGCAGAGAGTGCGCTGCTCGCTCGACACGGATACTCCGGACCAGAGCACATTATCGATGGCAAAGAAGGTCTCTTCGCCGTCTTCAATCATGTGCAATACAAGGGAAAACCTGCTGCGTTCGATGCAGAGATGTTGGTCAAGGCCCTGCCGACGTGCCCGAAGTGTCACTTTCGAATCATTGATTGCGGCATGAAAAGTTTCCCAATCGAAGCACTCAGCCATGCTCCACTGACTGCAATGATGAAGACCATCAAGGACAATAATCTGCGCGCAGATCAAGTCACTGAGATCAAGGTCGAAGTCATCGCGCGCGCCGCAGACATCTTGGGCGATCCGCACAAGTATCGACCAGATTCGAAGGAGACTGCTGATCACTCGCTGCCATATTGCATGGCGGTCGGACTGATCGACGGAATGGTGACGCCGCTTCAGTTCAAGGAAGAGCGCGTGATGGACAAGTCGCTCATCCCAGTGATGGACATGGTGAAAGTCGTTGCCAACGAAGAATTCGAAGCGCTCTTTCCAAAGTTCCAGCCGAGCCGCGTGACAATCACCACCAAGGATGGGAAGACTTTCGCAACTCGCGTCGATGTTCCAAAGGGCGATCCTCGCGATCCAATGACTGAGGAAGAAATCTCCATCAAGTTCAACGCACTCGGCGGTGACATCATCGGTCTAGACAACTGCGAAAAGCTTCGCACGTGCATTATGAAAATGGAAACAGCACGCAATTTCGACGAGTTGTTCTCGCTTGCAACTGCGCGCAAAGGGACGCCCGTTCATGCATAAGCACGAACGGTAAAATTCTTGGCCGTAAAATTACTTTCACGACGGCAGAGAACTATAGTCATATTCCCAGTTCGCGACGTACTTTTCGCGAATCACTTGATGTCTCGCAAAGTTTCAGGAGCTTTCGACCCCCTATGACTCAAACTCGATTCTCACTTCCGCAAGCAAGAGGTTTTCTCAAAACAGAACGCAAGGATAATTGGTGGATTGTGCCAATTCTTGTGCTTGCAGGACTCGGTGGCTTTGTCATCTATTCAACGTGGGCTGCTTTTCAAGGACAGAATTTCTTTCTCGGTGGCGTCAACCAACCAGGTGTTCAACAACTTCTCTCGCCGTTCTATTCGCCAGTGCTCTGGGATCCGCGCGGAATTCATTCCGGTCACGCATGGCTTGGCGAACTTCCTGCGTGGTGGCCTGCATGGCTGCTCTTTTCTCCAGCACTCTTGATCTTGCCATTTCCCGCCGGATTTCGATTCACTTGTTACTACTACAGAGGCGCGTATTACAAGGCTTTCTGGGGCGACCCTGCAAGTTGCTCAGTCGGAGAGCCTGCGTTCCGCGGCGAAAATTATCGCGGAGAACAAAAGTTTCCGCTGGTCTTTCAGAACATCCACCGATACTTTCTTTATGTCGCGATCTTGTTCATCGGACTTCTCTTCTGGGATGCCTTTGTAAGTTTCTGGCATTACAACTCAGATGGAACGACTGGTTTTGGAATCAGCGTTGGAACCATTGTGCTTGTAATGAATCCAATCTTTCTTTCGCTGTACACATTCGGTTGTCACTGCATGCGACATCTTGTCGGCGGAAAGCACGATTGCCTTTCGTGCAGCAAGAGCAGACTCTCAACATACAACCGCGTTTCATGGCTCAATCAACGACACATGCTCTTTGCGTGGATCAGTCTCTTCGGCGTTGCTTTCACCGATATTTATGTGCGAATGTGCGCGAGTGGAACTTGGACTGACTGGAGGATTCTGTGAGTTTTCCTGATGGATTTATCGTTCATGAACATGACGTGCTTGTCATCGGCGCTGGTGGTGCTGGATTGCGCGCAGCGATCGAAGCCTCTGGCGCGGGCGTGACTGTCGGCGTGATTTGTAAATCGCTGCTTGGTAAAGCGCACACCGTGATGGCTGAAGGTGGCATGGCGGCGGCGATGGGAAATGTCGATGACCGCGATAACTGGGAAGTGCATTTCGCCGACACGATGCGCGGCGGGCAATACCTGAGCAATCCGATCATGGCGGAACATCACGCCAAAGAATCACCAGATCGCGTGCGCGAATTGGAATCGTGGGGCGCGGTCTTTGACCGAACAAAAGAAGGAAAGATTCTTCAGCGCAACTTTGGTGGACATCGTTATCCGCGACTTGCACACGTTGGAGATCGCACCGGTCTCGAACTGATCCGCACGCTGCAAGATCACGGCATTCATCAAGGAATGGAAGTCTTCATGGAGATGACAGTCGTGTCACTCTTGAAGTCGGGCGGACGCATTGCGGGTGTTCTCGGTTATGACCGTGAACGTGGGCGCATGCATGTTTGGAAGGCGAAAGCCGTCGTCTTGGCAACGGGCGGAATCGGAAAATCATTTCGAATCACCAGCAATAGTTGGGAAGGCACGGGCGATGGACATTCGCTTGCATATCACGCTGGCGCCGAATTGATGGACATGGAATTTGTGCAATTCCATCCAACTGGAATGGTGTGGCCTCCGAGTGTGCGCGGAATTCTCGTCACCGAAGGCGTACGCGGCGAAGGCGGCGTTCTTCGCAACAGCGAAGGCAAGCGATTCATGTTCGACGATGTGCCCGATGCGTATCGCGCTCAAGTTGCGACCACCGAAGATGAAGGTTGGAAATATGTCTGCGGCGACAAGAATGCGAATCGTCCACCAGAACTTCTCACACGCGACCATGTCGCTCGCTGCATCAATCGAGAAATCAAAGCTGGCCGAGGCTCACCGCACGGCGGCGTCTTCCTCGACATCGCGTGGATCAAAGAGAAAATTCCAAATTCCGCAGCGCACATTCAGCGCAAATTGCCGGGCATGTATCACCAGTTCAAACAACTTGCGGGCGTGGATATCACGACCGAGCGCATGGAAGTTGGACCGACGACTCATTATGTAATGGGTGGAGTTGCGGTCGATGGAGACACGCAGGAATCGTGCGTTCCTGGGCTCTTTGCCGCAGGCGAAGTGACGGCTGGCCTTCACGGTGCAAATCGCCTCGGTGGCAATTCGCTTTCGGATCTCGTCGTGTTTGGAAGACTCGCAGGCGAACATGCTGCAAAGTTTGCCAAGGCGAATCGAGCTGTCGAAGTCGATCCGGCGCAAATCAACGATCACACTCAGGAAATCGAAAAGGTCTTCGATCGTCCCACTGGTGAAAATCCATTTGCGATTCAATATGCGCTCCAAGATGCAATGCAAGACTTAGTCGGCATCGTGCGTACTGAAAAGGAAATGGAGTTGGCCCTCGTCAAGATCGAAGAACTCAAGAAGCGATACCAAAAAGTCGGCATCACAGGTCACCGCGAATACAACCCAGGATGGCATACTTCTATTGACTTGAATTGCATGTTGACCGTTTCTGAGTCAATCACACGCAGCGCACTCGAACGCAAAGAAAGCCGCGGAGCCCAATTCCGCGACGATTACCCAGAAAAATCCGCAGAAGGAGCGACGTTCAACCTGCTTGCCAAGAAAGCACCCGACGGAACGATGGAAATTCGGCGTCGTCCAATTGTTGCGATGCGTCCAGACCTGAAAGCAATTATCGAGAAAATGAAATGACGAGCACGATAAACATGACAAGCGTGACAAACAAGACAAACATGCCCATGGCACCTTCAAATCCACATTCTCAAGAGGCATCGACCACCGTGCAATTCCGCATCTGGCGCGGCGACAGCACCGGTGGAACTTTTCACACCTATCCAGTTGTAGTTTCCGAAGGCATGGTGGTGCTTGACTGCGTGCATCGCATCCAAGCTGAACAGGCAAACGACCTTGCAGTTCGGTGGAATTGCAAGGCTGGAAAATGCGGATCGTGCTCTGCTGAAATCAATGGCCAACCAAAGTTGATGTGCATGACACGAATGGAGACTCTGCCCGTCGGGCAACCCGTGACCGTCGAGCCACTGAGATCATTTCCGTCGATTCGAGATCTTGTGACCGATGTCAGTTGGAACTTCCGCGTGAAGAAGAAGATCAAACCATTTAAGCCACGAAAACCAGATAACGCCGACGGATCTTGGACAATGATGCAAGAAGACGTTGACCGCGTTCAAGAATTCCGAAAGTGCATCGAGTGTTTTCTCTGCCAAGATGTTTGCCATGTGTTGCGCGATCATCACAAACACGACGAGTTCATCGGGCCCCGCTTCTTGATGTACACCGCGGCGCTAGAAATGCATCCGCTCGATACCGAAGACCGCATCGCGGATCTGAAGAACAACGACGGCATCGGTTATTGCAACATCACCAAGTGCTGCACGAAAGTTTGCCCTGAACACATCGGCATCACTGACAACGCGATCAT
>CAMDEL010000094.1 GCA_945896765.1 Singulisphaera sp. GP187 | reverse complement strand
TCCTTTGGCGTTCCATCAAAGACCATCACGCCACGATTGATAATCACAGCGCGAGTACAAACCGCTTCCACTTCTTCCAAGATATGGGTCGAAAGAATGATCGCACGATCTCTGCCAAGGTCGCGCACAAGTTGACGCACTTCGAATTTCTGATTGGGATCGAGACCATCGGTCGGTTCGTCCAAGATCAAGACTGGCGGATCATGCAACAGAGCCTGCGCGATTCCCGTGCGTCGCTTGTAACCCTTGGAAAGAGTTTCGATGCGCTGACCACGACAAGGCTGGAGATGCACGCGCTCTATGGCACGATCCACACGCGCCGCAATTTCCTTGCCTCGATATCCCCGAGCACGTGCGGAGAATGCAAGAAAATCTTCGACGCGCATTTCGGAGTATGCCGGCGCTCCTTCTGGCAAATATCCAAAGTTGCGCTTTGCGCCAAGCGGGTCGAGATCCAAATCGATTCCAGCGATCTTGATTGTTCCTGCATCAGCTTGTAGAAAACCAGTCAACATGCGCATTGTGGTTGATTTGCCTGCGCCATTTGGTCCCAGAAAACCAAGCACTTCGCCGCGCGCAACAGAAAGATCAATCCCGCACACTGCTTCAAGCGAACCAAAATTTTTACGAAGCCCGATGGCTTCGATCAAAGCGGATTTATTATCCACAAAAATTATCTTACCACGATGCAAGAAGAATCGTCAAATCGGTGCCATCAACAATGCCATTTCGATTGATGTCCGCTGTCGGATTGCTTGAATTCCAAGCGCCAAGCAAAATCGCAAGATCGACTCCATTGACAACGCCGTCATTATTCAGATCCGCTGGATTGGCTGCTGGCGGATTGAATGACACGATCAACTGCGGATTATTTACGCCCGCTTGGCGAGATTCAAAGCGCTTGACCGACTGAAGCGTGACTTCGTTGCCCAGAACACCCCACCCAAAGTTTGTTGTTGGCTGATTCACCCATTCTTGAACATCCGCCACCATTCGGGCGGACGATCCCCAGACATACCACGCGACGCCAGTGACATTGGTTGAGGCCGATGCGACCGAACTGAATTGTCCTCCTGGAGTGGGCCAAGGCGACGAGGGATAAAATCGATTGATCCATGTTGCGTCGCCTGGTTGTGCGGGCGCGCCACCACCGCCGAATGCGAATGATGCTCCTTCGCCCCAAGACAACGTTGATCTGCTGAGAGAGACGGTGTACGTCCCTCCTTGCGATTGGCTCATATAAAGTTTCAACTGCACGCTGGTGATAACTGAACCCGCAGGAATAGATTGAAAATCAAATTGGATAAGCCCGCGCCGCAAAAATCCGCCGCCTTGATCCCCTACCCGCCCTGCATAGATGTTGTACGCAGCACCAAGTGCAAGTTGGCTTGAATTGTCTGAAATGAGGGTGGAATCTTTCACGCTGCCGAGCGTGATGGTTGTTGCGTGAGCGTTCAACCCAAAGCACATCAATGAGGTGGTCGCCAAACACATCGACCGAAAACAAAATCGTTTCATCCAGTCCACCCCGCGAGCAATGCTGCAAGATCTGGTCCCCCAACCAACCCGTCGAAATTCAAGTCGCCGATGCCACTCCCGCCCCAATTCGCAAGCATCGCCGAAAGATCAATTCCATTGACAATGCTGTCGCCATTGATGTCAGCGCCGAAAATAACTCGAGCAGTGACAATGATCGAAACACTCTTCTCGACAAACGAACCACCAGAGTCCGTCCCGCGCAAAGTGATCAGATGCGTTCCAGGATTGAGCGTTGAAACCAGAATTTGCCGACCAGTTCCGATTGCACCTGCAATCGACGAAGTCCAAGTAAAAGCAGTATCGGGCAAGAACTGATCTTCCAAATCCCAACCAGATGCGTGCAACAAGATCGATGCGCCGAAGGGATAAGACTGGCTGGCATTGGGGGAAATCAGATGAATATCTGGGACGTTGACAAGCCAAGAATTTGACCACTGCGAATCGCCTGCGATCGATCCTTCGTCGAGCACCTTTGACCCAGATGCACCCAGGCCAAAATGACCTATAGAAGTAGGCATTTCCGCATCAACCACATTCAAGCCATCAGTCACACGAACCTTGACAATCCCCTGCTCGTTCTTCGCGACTGGAATATCGGATAGTGCGAATTTCATCGACGCTCCCCGCTGATTCACTCCAATCGCAGACCAAGATTGACCGCCATCGCAACTCAGCAAGATGTCCGCAGAAAGTGCATCGCCATCCGCATCGGTTGCATCCCAGAAAAGTTCGACGAATGGACCTGTGCCACTGTGACTCGCGACTCCTACACCGTCGATCATTCGACTTCCAAGGCTGGCGATGTGCGGCGCAGATGCAGTGCGCGTTCGAGTCGCCAGCAAGTTGCCACTCTTCAAATCACGCAACTCGATCCGAGCAGGTTCTTGATTCGCAACTGCCGCAGGAATCAGAATCGAAACTGCAGAGTTGGCGTGAAGATGAGGCCGACCATTCACGCACTGCGCACAGGATTCACGAGTCGTTGCGGATTTCCATCGCACGCTCGAAAGCAACTCTCCTCCTGCTGCGAATGATTGCAGTAATACATCGCCTTGCGCATCATCTGCTGTAGGCGAAGCGAGATCAATTTGATTGACAGGGGACAATTCAATTCGACTTGGCTTGCGATCGACCTGATGTTGATACGAACCGCTGATTTGTAGAACGCGCTGCGCATCGGATGCGGGATTTTCTCCACCACCTGGCGGAGCAAACGCCGTGCACTGCGAACGAGTATCGGTGAGGCAATCGAGATACGTTCCAGAATCAACCCACGCAACATTGGTCAACTGACCTGCGACCATCACGTCGTACTGAGTTGTTGCATGAGTCTGACCAAGACTCAGAGGACTTATAAGATGATGTTCCACATCGAACCCAACAGTGGCAATCGCATTGCTGGTGTGACTGCGTCCCCAACAATGGCCAATTTCATGCGCAAAAGTTCGCTGAAAACGAGATGATTCAGTATTACCGAATGCGGCGTCTCCTGGAATGCCGCTGGCCTGTCCATTTCCACTAAATGGATTTCCAGGAAGCCAGCCATAAATAAATTCTGGCCTCGCATACCCCGCAGCTGGAATCGTTGTCAGACGAATAGTCTGAAGCGAAGAGAGAAGCGCAGAACTGCTGGAATTGATATCCGATGTCCAATTCAACGGTCCAAGCGGAGAGCGGTGATAGTTCAACTCCGCCACTGCGTAGATGCCGCGCATAAACCCATCGCCAACGCCTGGCTCGATGGTCGCTGCAACCGGTTGCCCGCCACCTGGTGTGTAGTTCACCGAAACATAAGCAACATCGAGCGTCTTGCGACAAGAGAACACTTTGTTGCTCAAGAGAAAGAGATTATTTGTTTCATTGGATTCCGTAACCTTATTCAGCGGATCAAGAAAGACCTCGAAATCAACATCGGTGCTGACCGGAGCAACGATCGTGAAATTGATCGTGTCATTGACATTGAAAACATTCGGCGTGATCGGCGCAGTGATCGGGCCGTTCCGTGAGAAGAATGGAGAACCCACCATTTGCTGACCGCCGACATAGACGCGCAGAACAGCATCAACATTTGACTGCGATACAGTTTGGCCCGTCACCGCAACCTTGACTCTGACCATCGTCGAACGACCGCCGACCAATGTCGTCGTGCCGAATTGTGCACCTTGCGTCAAGTCAACGCTTGTCACTGCAAGATCGCCAGCAATTGCGCTGGTCGCTAAAACAGTCGAAACGAGTGCGGTTGCGATCACATGAAATCGCAGAAAAAGTGTCGAGTGGAAAGAGCAGTTTGTGGTGTGAGTCATAATTTCATTTCTCATTTATAAAAAAAGCGCGAATTTTATCCCCAATTTCCCAACAAGATTGCCAAGTCGAGACCATCGACCAATCCAGACAAATTGATGTCGGCTGATCCAGGACCGCCCCACTGCGCCAGCAAGCTTGCAAGGTCAATTGCATTGACAATTCCATCGACATTGATGTCGCCTGGTCGTGGTGCAGACCCAACCGTGATCGCGATTGTGAAACTTAAAGTCGTATCGCCTTCGCCGGGAATGTTCTCATCGCTCGTCAGCAAAGTCCCGCTGACATTTGTAAGCCCAACTGGAAGTCCAACTGGATTCACACGCAGATGCAATACACCAGGCGTTGCCATAATCGACTGTGGCAAAGAGCCAACAACCGAAACTGAAGAGCCTGTTGGCAACTGAACATAATCCGCGTCGAGCATTGCTTGCAGAGTTCCCCATCCAACATTATTCAAAGGGACATCAACATTGACAACACCACTCCCAACTGGAATCGCAACCGGAACGGTGATAGCCGTCACGATCGAAGTCGATTGCCAAGATGGCTTCGCACGTGAGACGATCGAACATTCGGCGGGCATTACAATTGCCGCATTTTGCGCGCCTTCGGAAGAACTTGCGGCTTGCGCTTCGACTTCAAACAGACCAATCGTTCCAGTATTCAATTGCAAATTCACCGTCGCAACAGCTGGCGAGAGTGGAGCGATTCCACTGAAGCTTCCTGTCAGACGATTTGTTCCTGTCACAACATAATCAAGTTCATCCGAGCCAAGTGGAGTGACAACCGCCGCAACATTCTTCACTTGAACTTGCGCTATCACGGATGCGCCTTGGATGACGCGAGGAGGGATTGCAAGCAGCGTCGCAGACATGACTGCGGGAACTTGATAATCCACAATGACTGGAATGTGATCAGTTGCATTGAAGAGTGCGAGCGCAAGTGCATTTGAACGAGCTGACTCTCCAGGATAATACGAATTCCCATTCGTATTGATCGCGAGGTTGTAATGCAGGCCGTCGTTGCCGAAGGATCGATATGTCGAAGAAATCATGCTGATTCCTTCACCATCTGTGACCCCAGCAGTCGCAAGATGAAGATCAAATCGATCATCCATACCGCCGCCAACGAGTGATCCACTTATGTCGCGTGGACTTTGAGTATGAACGATTGCGTGCGAACTTCCGCTCCACGAACCAGTTCCAAGAGCGTCGAAGGCTTGCGCATTTCCACCTGCCAAGAAAGCGAGATACGCAGGCTCTGTATTGTTGTACACATTATAGTCACCGACAAAAATGGCGCGCACTCCAGCACCGAGCGCATTCGCATTTGCACGCACGGCGAGCGCACCTGTTTCGCGATCCGTTTCAAATCCAACCGAGGCTTTTAAATGCAAGCTGTACGCATACAACTGAGCCGCAGTCGAGTTGTATCCATTCAATCGAAAAAGCCAGCGATCTGCGTTGCGATTAGCACCTGTATAAATGTCCGCGTGTGACGCCGTCGTCTCCGAAATAGTTTGGACACGGTAAAAGGCGCACTGGGCTCCTGCTGCGCTGTCTTCAGTTCCAGAAGTGGTGAAGGTCGCACGGCTATAAGTCGCTCCCGCTGGCGCAGCTGCGTTGACCAAAGACTGCAATTCGCCCACAGTGCTCGAACTGACCTCTTGAAAAATGAAAATATCAACAGGCTTGGCCCAACCTGCTTTGTTATCGGAATGAGCGGCAGTAAGCACCTGCTGAAAAGCTGGACCATCTCCCCCCATACGAGCACAATTGTAATTCACTATCCGCAGCTGCCCAAAGGCAGGAGTTGCCATGGAGAGAGCCATAAAAGCCACAGCGAACACCGTGGTGGTTCGTGATGCGAAACTCATAAAGGGAACATAGCCCCAAAATTCACTTCGTGAAGCAAATTCTTCAAAATTAGCCTATAAATATACCCCCCCAACTGGAGAAACCTATGAAATTGACCTTCGGAACTATTTTCGCACTCGTCGCCGCTGCTTTGACCGCACTTCCTGCTCAAGCGCAGCAATTGACCCCTGAGATATTCACCCTTGAAAACGGGATGAAATTTGTTCTCGTCCCGCGGACCGACGAGCCAAACACTATTTCGGCTGGGTGGCTTGCCAAAGTCGGCAGCGCGAACGAACGCCCCGGCATCACAGGCATTTCCCACTTCTTCGAGCACATTATGTTCAAAGGGACCAACACAATCGGAACCGGCGACTCGAAGAAGGACGCTGAATTCCGTGCCAAGCAAAAGGCGCTGCGGGATGCGATGAATCAGTATGTGTGGACCACTCAGTATCAACGGTTTTTTCTGGGAGAAATTGATGATCCGTG
Source organism: Singulisphaera sp. GP187 (assembly GCA_945896765.1). Taxonomy (GTDB): domain Bacteria; phylum Planctomycetota; class Phycisphaerae; order Phycisphaerales; family SM1A02; genus F1-60-MAGs104. The sequence continues at coordinate 79 of CAMDEL010000094.1, read as the reverse complement.
GAATGCCGCCAATGACACGCCAGCATTGGCGAAGATGCGATCTGACCTCAAGACTTCGATGGACAGTCAACAAGGCCGA
>CAMDEL010000093.1 GCA_945896765.1 Singulisphaera sp. GP187 | reverse complement strand
TGGCTGGCCCTTTATTTTCAGCCACGCAACTTCGAGATCTGCAAATGTTGCTCTGCGCAATTCAGTTGCGATTTGCTCGGGAGTTTTCGTTGGCTTTGCTGGTTTCATTTCGACTTCGACGATTTCAGCAATCACAGCGCCTGGCTCAGTTGGTTCGCTCGCAACTGCAATCATTGCTCCTTCTGTAGCAATTGTTGCAATTTCTTCGTTCACAACAGCCTTGTCGAAAGCGACGGCTTCCGCAGCAGTGGAACGGCGCAAGAAATTTGAATTGATCCATCCTTCGCCCATTTCAGGAAGTCGAACGCTCCACACGGATCCACGTTCAGCATCAATGCGAGCAATCACAGCAAGCGTTGCGCCTGCTTCGATGCGACCAATTTGCTTCCAAGAACTGTCTGGAGTTGAATCCGCGCTGATATTCGGAGCGCGCAATTCGGTTGTCGCATTCGCAGTGATCGTTGCGCCATCAACAGAAAGTTGAGCACGATCATCAACTGGAATGAATCCGTTCATGTCAGCGAATGCGCGACCCGCGGTTTGTACGCGCGCCCAGCCGAAGTTTTCTTCGACGACGCGAACGACTTCGCCGCGATCCATCTTTCCAAATGGATAAGAACTCTGGACGCTTGGTCCCGAGCGAACATAGACGTTGTCAGCCGTCACTGTTGCGAAGTATGTCGAAGATTGTGATTCCGCGGGCGACGATGCACCTTGTTGCGCATGCACACTTTCAATATGTGTTGCAAATGCTGCAAAAAAGGCGAACGCAACCAGGGGACCGGCTATCCTTGCTCTGTCCATAATGTCTATATCGAGTATTATTGGTCCAGTGCTAAAGGCGAATTTGAAAATTTATTTTGGAGCGGGAGTCGTTGTCCTTGCACTCACTTCGTGTCAGTCTCCGATGTCCCAAGATGACGGGGAAACGCAGCTCAGAGAAGCGATCGATGCCGCGATTGCGCGTCAAGGAGCGTCGCCGATTCCGCAAGGAACTCCGCAAGTACTTCGAACAGTTCAGAGCACTCCAAACTCGGTCTTCGAGACTCTCGCGGGGAGAATTCCAGAGTTAGACGCCATTGGTCCGCAGGGGGTAAATGGCGGTTTAGGGCTTGATTTAGGCCCAGATACCACTGGAGCGACCGATCCAGAAGTTCAGTTGAGCCTGAAGTCCGCAATCGCCGCGGCAGTTCGAAACAACTTGTCCGTTCAAGGTTCTCGCATCGAACAGTCCATCGCCGAGACCGATGTGGTCAAGGCAGAAGCGGCATTCGACGCGGTCCTTCTCGCTGGATCCGGCTATCAGACGACCAACGTGCCGCCGCCCCCGATCAATATTGGTAGTGGCTTGAATGATGCCTTCGCCCCTGAAAACAGCCAGACTTCGCTTTCGACTGGGATTCAGAAGCGGCTCATTTCTGGCGGAACGGTCGCGGCGAGTGTCAACATGATTAACACTCAGCAGAGTGCGAGCATTTATGACCCTTCAAGCTATTGGACCAACTCCGTCAATTTCAATTTGAGCCAACCGCTGCTGCAGGGTTTCGGCAGTGATGTCAATGAGGCTCAGATCCGTCTCGCCCGAAATCGAGACCGGGCGTCGGTGGTCAATCTTCGCCAAACGCTCTTGAATGTTGTCGAACAGACCGAGATTCAGTACTGGACGGTTTTATATGCTCGTCAGCAAGTTGTCGCTGCAGCGTGGCTATTGAAAGTTGGATCGGAAGTTCGTGATGTGCTAAAAAAGCGACTCAACTTCGACGCCACAGTCGCTGATTATGCCTTGGCCGTGGCAATCGTCGAACAGCGCAAGGCGAATCTGATTCGAGCGTGGCTGAAATCCCGCGATGAAAGTGATCGGCTGAAACTTCTAATGAACGATCCGGCTGTTTCGGTTGGTACTGATTCGCTGATGGTTCCAATCGATCTTCTTTGTCAGCAACCCATCAAATACAACTTGCGTGACGCGATTGTCACCGCGGTCGAGCAAAATCCATCGATTGCAATTGCGGTGTTGAGAATTGATGATGCGGCGATCGGGATGCTTGTTGCAGACAATGGGCGATTGCCGCAACTTGGTTTGATCGCAGGTGTCTCGCTTGCTGGGCAGGACACCGAAGGTGGTGCCGATGGATCCATGACTGGCGCTTTCACTGAAGTCGCTGATGCGAATTATGTTTCTTGGCTTGCGAAGTTGGCTTTTAGTCAGCCCATCGGAAACCGCGCAGCAGAAGCGCAATATCGTCAGGCACGATTGCAACGATCCGCGGCGGTGATTTCCTATCAAAGTGCAATCGAGAATGCAGTCTTTGCCGTCAAGACATCGCTGCGAGGAGTGACAACAAGTTATGAATTGATCGATCAAACGCGTGCGAGTCGCTTAGCCGCCGCAGAAAGCGTTCGATCTCTTGCCGTGCTCGAGCAGACACTGGCGGCGCTCACTCCAGAATTTCTTCAAACCAAATTTGTTGCGCAGGATCGACTTGCCACTTCGTATCTCGCAGAGATCGAGTCGATGGTCAATTACAACACAGCGATGGCTCGACTTTTTAATGCAATGGGAACTGGACTGACGATGAATCAGATTGATATCGAAGTATTTGGTGGCGATCGCTAATAGAATGGCTGCAATTCTCCCATATTCTGATGTGAATATCGATCTTGCTGCAGCAGAATTACGCAAAGGATCAGTTGTCGCATTTGCGACCGAAACTGTTTATGGTCTCGGAGCAGACACATTCAATCCAGAGGCCATCGCAAAGATTTATGAGTTGAAGCGTCGACCGACGGGGAATCCGTTGATCGCTCATGTGGTCGACCTCGCATCAGCGAAGCGCGTTTCAACAGGATGGACTCGAAGGTCAATGAATCTCATCAGCGCGTGTTGGCCTGGACCTTTGACAATCATCTTGCCTCGGCGACCAGAAGTTCCAGCAATTGCTGCAGGTGGATATGACACGATCGCCGTCCGCAGTCCGCGACATCTTCTTGCTCGCAGTTTGCTCTATGCCTGCGGCGGCGCAATCAGCGCGCCAAGCGCGAATCGAAGCGGTGGAGTTTCGCCGACAACTGCGAAGCATGTTGCTCGCGATTATGCCGACCAAACAGACTTGATGATTCTGGACGGCGGTCCATGCACTCTTGGAATCGAATCCACTGTGATCGATCTTTCGGAGTCCAAGCCAGTTGTGCGAAGACTTGGCGCAGTGACCATCGAACGATTGTCAGAATTGCTCGGTCCAATCGAAGTGGATATGCCAGTCGAGCAGAGCTCAAGTCCTGGAAGTTCAATCAGGCATTATGCGCCAACGCTTCCTGCGACGATCGTTAATCATGAATTGCTTGCGCAGGACTTGGCCGTCGCGGGTCGAGTCGCTGTGATTTGTTTCGAAGGATCAATTTTCCCAGAGCATCATTTTCGCCTTGATATGCCGCAAGATTCGGAGGGTTATGCCGCGGCAATCTATGACTCGCTTCGACGCGCAGATGAATCTGGATGCGATCGAATTGTCATTGAACGACCGCCACATCAACACGGTCTTTGGTCAGCAATTCACGATCGACTTCGTCGCGCTACGACTGCGTGATCCGCCGATGTGATCCGCTGGCTTCACCAATTTCGGATTGGAATCGGAACATGCAGACGATCTGCACATTGTTGGGCGATGTCATAACCCGCATCGGCATGTCGGAAGACGCCCATCATTGGGTCATTCGTCAACACGCGCTCCAATCGTTTCGCTGCTTCTGGAGTGCCGTCAGCAACAGTCACTTGACCAGCGTGCTGACTGAAACCGATGCCGACTCCGCCGCCATGATGAAAACTTGTCCACGATGCACCGCTGGCGATATTGACTGCAAAGTTGAGCAATGCCCAATCGCTGACAGCATCAGTTCCATCGAGCATTCCTTCGGTTTCTCGGTTTGGGCTTGCCACGGATCCGCAGTCGAGATGATCTCGACCGATCACGATTGGTGCTTTCACTTCACCGCTGGCAACCATTTCGTTGAATCGCAATCCTGCTCGATTTCTCTCGCCAAGTCCAAGCCAACAAATACGCGCGGGAAGTCCTTGAAATGCGACGCGTTCTTGCGCGGCGCGAATCCATCTGTGCAGCGGTTTGTCATTTGGAAAGAGAGACAAGATCGCCTCGTCTGTGGCGTGAATATCCGCAGGATCTCCCGAAAGGGCAACCCACCGAAATGGGCCTCTTCCTACGCAGAATTGTGGGCGAATATACGCAGGAACAAATCCTGGAAATGAAAACGCATCCGCATATCCATTATCAAGCGCTCGTTGGCGAATATTGTTTCCATAATCGAAAACCTTCGACCCTTTGTTCTGAAATTCAACCATCAGTCGAACATGATGATCCATCGCTGCCATCGAACGCTTGGTGTACGCAGCAGGATCATCACTTCGCAGAGCGTCTGCCTCTTCACGGGTGATTCCATCTGGGTAATACCCTTCAAGTGGATCATGCGCACTCGTCTGATCCGTCAGCGTTTGAGGAATGATTCCTCGTTTCTTCAATCGCTCAAGTAAGTCGACAGCATTCGCAAGCACGCCGACGCTGATCGCTTTGCAATCGCGCGCAAGTTCGACAGCGCGTGTGATTCCCGCGTCAAGGTCTTCATAGATCTCATCGAGATATCGATCCTGAACGCGTTTGGTCAGTCGCTCGTGGCAGACATCTGCAATCAAACATGTTCCCTCGTTCATGGTGATCGCAAGCGGTTGCGCTCCTCCCATCCCGCCGCAACCTGCTGTGACATTCAGCGTCCCTCGCAGTGATCCTTTGAAAAACTGACGCGCGCACTCGGCATATGTTTCGTATGTTCCCTGAAGAATTCCTTGCGTTCCGATATAGATCCAACTTCCCGCAGTCATTTGCCCGAACATCATCAATCCCCGCGAGGCAAGATCATCGAAGTGCGATTGCGTCGCCCAGTGTGGAACAAGATTTGAATTTGCGATCATCACACGTGGCGCATCAGCATGCGTCTTCACAATGCCAACTGGTTTTCCGCTTTGAACCAGCAGCGTTTCATCACTTCCCAGCGAACGCAGACTTGCAATGATTGCATCGAATGCTTCCCACGATCGCGCTGCTTGCCCGCGCCCTCCATAGACAATCAATTCTTGCGGCCGCTCTGCAACTTCGGGGTCGAGATTATTCATCAGCATTCGCATCGCCGCTTCAGCGGCCCATGTCTTGCAGGTCATCGCCATTCCTCGCGGCGCGCGCACGATTCGATGAGATCCAGTCATTGGGAGAGAAGTCATACGGTCAGTTTAGGCAATGCTTGGAGTGAACGTGGAGAGAGAGCCTTGCTCGATCAAGGTTGCAATTGCAGCGATATCAGGAGCTGGCGAACGATCATGGGTCAATCTCTCGACCACAGTTCGAATGGCATGATGCGCATGCTCGATGCCAACGCCACTCATAAGTGGACGTTGAAATTCCATAGCTTCCGACATCACGAGCAATTCGCATGCAACAACATCCCGTGCCAATCGAATCGCATCACGTGTATGCAATGCGCTTGTCGCGCCCATGCTGTTGTAATCCTCGATTCCTGCGCAAGTGGAAATGTTGCCAACACTTGATGGATATGCCAATGTTCTCAGTTCATTACAGCACGCAGCCGCGGCATATTGAACAATCATGTATCCACTTCGCACGCCAGGTTGCGCCGATAAATGTGCAGGAAGTTTGCTTTCTTTGTCGTGGCTTGACAATGCCCAATAGATTCGGCGTTCTGCGATACCAGCCAGATGGCAGAGCGCGATGCGCAGAACATCCAGCGATATGGCAAGCGGCATTCCGTGGAAGTTTGCTCCAGACAAAACTTCCCAACCTTGATTTCCTTTGAACACAAGAGGATTGTCCGTGACCGCACCGAGTTCATTCTCGATTGTGCACTGAGTCGATTGCATCGCATCGAATACAGCGCCCAGAATTTGCGGCGATGCGCGCAGAGAATAAGGGTCTTGCACGCGAGGATCATTGACTGCATGCGCGGGTCCGATCTGCGAATTCTCTAGAAGTTTTCGCACTGCAGCAGCAATCGCAATCTGACCAGGCTGATTGCGCGCAAGATGAATTCTGTGATCGAAAACGCTCGATGCGCCTCGACAAGCGTCGATCGCCATCGCAGTAGCAACGACAGCGGCATGCAGAAGATGATTCGCATCATGTACCGCGAGTGCGCCGAGTCCTGTCATCAAGTGTGTTCCGTTGATCAGCGCAAGACCTTCTTTTTCTGCAAGTCGAATTGGCGAAATACCCGCCGCTTTGTGCGCTTCTGAAGCATTCATTCTGCGTCCGCCGAAATCCATTGGACCTTCGCCGATCAATCCCTGCGCAAGATGAGCAAGCGGGGCGAG